>USNC01000222.1 GCA_900555915.1 uncultured Porphyromonadaceae bacterium
CAGTATACGGACTTCTTGTTCAAGGAATCGGGACAAGGTTCGAGTTCGTGGAACATGCGTCCGCAGGCCACACTCACCTATGGCCTTAACCGGAACCATAATTTCCGGTTAAGTTTCGAATCGTGGCAATCCACCCCCTCCCTCGCGGAGACGAATGTCGCGCCCCAGCAGCTCGACGGATTCCAGTGGCGGATCGGAAATCCGGCACTCAAGACCTCCAATTCGTATATGCTTACGCTACGGTATAATTTCAATGCGCCGAGGGTTTCGGGGCAGTTCGGCATACGTGCGTTCTCAAGTCCCGACGCGATCACACCGTTGCTTTACTGGGATGACAACCGGCTCGTGACCACATATGAGAACAGCCGCGGACTTAAGAACCTGACTTTCTTCTTTGCTCCACAAGTGGATATTGTTCCCGGATGGATGATGCTCGGCGGCTATATTCAGTACCGGATGGAGAACATGCGTGGTTCCGGATATGACTATAATGGCTACAACTGGAGCGGTAGCGGAAACCTGAGGGTGAGCCATTGGGGATTCACCTTGATGTATCAGTACATGAAAGCGCGCCGCGACCTCTGGGGCGAGAAGATAAGCTGGGGAGAGGATGTCAATGTCATTGACCTTTCATACAACTGGAAGAACTGGCAGTTTGGCGCCGGCATGATAATGCCGTTCGGCAGATACGACCAAGGGTCAAGAATGATAAGCAAATGGAACACCAACGAGCAGCATATGCGTCTTGACATGCGTATGCCGTATGTCAAGATCAGTTATAATGTGCAGTGGGGCCATCAGAAGCGCGGTGCCAACAAACTGATCAACGCTGCCGCCAATGTGGATGCCTCCACCGCCGGCGGACGCTGAACACATGGCGAATCTTTATGGAAAAATATGTCGCGTACGACTTCATAAGTTGAAATGAATTTAGTAATTTTGCAATAGGAATAAACTTATCGAACCCTTCAGTCGTGTTTCACAGCCGGGGCCCCGGGCATATTGTGTCGAGAAGAGCCGGAAGATAAGTTTCTTATGGCGGAAGCTGTTACCTGTAAACGAGAATAAGTATGAGCGACAAGATTTCAATAAGATTCTATGGCGACCGTCCGGTACGTGCCATTTGGGATGATGAAAACTCCAAATGGTGGTTCTCTGTGTTGGATATAATAGCAATTTTCAATGCCCAGGACGATTATGCAAAAACCAGAAACTACTGGAAGTATCTGAAGCACAAGCTGAAGGCTGAAACTCCTCAACTGGTTAGTCGCACTAACCAGTTGAAGTTAAAAGCACCTGATGGCAAAATGCGTCTTACTGATGTACTTGATGCAGAAGGTGTAGGTCGACTTGCCAAAGTCATGCCCAACAACAAGGCTATCGGATTTCTCGATTGGTTCACATACAGTGAGAACACTGTAGATGGCAGAAGCAGAAAGAAAGCGTATGACTTGTTCGAATCTGGATTGCTGAAGAAATTGGAACCCGGTAGCATCAAGTGTCTCCAACAGATTCACGCCTATATATTTGGCGGCTTATATAATTTTGCGGGTCAGATACGCACAAAAAATATTTCAAAAGGAGGTTTTACTTTTGCCAACTGTATGCATTTTCCTACTACTCTACAAATGATAGAGAGGATGCCGGAGACTTCATTTGATGAAATCATCGACAAATACGTAGAGATGAATGTGGCGCATCCGTTCATGGAAGGGAATGGCAGGAGCACCCGCATCTGGCTTGACCTTATGCTCAAGCGTTCGCTGAAAAAATGTGTGGACTGGAGCCGGATTGACAAGAATGAGTATATGGAGGCGATGCGCGAGAGTGTAACTGATTCAAAGCATATCAAAGAGTTGATCAAACCTGCTCTGACAAGTTCTATCGACGACCGTGAGATGTTTATGAAGGGAATCGACTACTCGTATTATTACGAACAAAATGACTGACTGAAGCAACTGTGGATCTGAAATGAAAGAATTGAGACCTGTCATGCTTGCGGGCACCGGAAGCGATGTGGGGAAAAGCCTGATAGCTACCGGCCTCTGCCGCATTTTCAAACAGGACGGTTATGCCCCCGCCCCGTTCAAGGCCCAGAATATGGCTTTGAACTCGTATGTCACAGCAGATGGACTTGAGATTGGACGCGCACAGGCTGTGCAGGCAGAGGCAGCCGGGGTGCCATGCATGGTGGAGATGAATCCCATACTCCTGAAACCATCGGGTGAGCATACATCGCAGTTGGTACTGAATGGCAAACCATACGGCAACAGAGATGCCTACAGCTATTTCCGGAAAGAAGGGAAGGCTGAGCTGCGCGCCATGGCCCACCGCGCTTTTGACTGTCTGGCGTCACGGTTCAATCCTGTGGTGATGGAAGGCGCCGGAAGTATTTCCGAACTGAATCTGAGGGATGGAGATATTGTCAACATGTCGATGGCCCGGTATGCGGATGCGAAAGTGTTGTTGGTTGCCGACATCGACAGGGGAGGGGTATTCGCCAGTGTGTATGGGTCGGTAATGCTCCAGACTCCGGACGACAGGAGGCGCATCAAGGGAATAATCATCAATAAGTTTCGTGGCGACCTCCGTCTGTTTGATGAGGGGCGCCGGATCATTGAAGACATATGCGGTATCCCGGTGCTCGGGGTGGTTCCGATGGCTTCGCATTTCCATATCGATGAAGAGGATTCAGTGGCCTTGGGCAGAAAAGGGCGTCATTCTTCAGATGGCAGGGTGAATATTGCGGTGGTACTGCTCCGGCATATTTCAAATTTCACAGATTTCAATACCCTGGAGCGGCATCCGCGGGTGAATCTCTATTATGCTGCCGGTCCGGATGAACTGGATGAAGCGGATATCGTGATTTTGCCTGGCAGCAAAAACACTCTTGATGATCTTCGTGAGATACGGCGCAGCGGCATGGCGAAGGCCATATGCCGGGCGCGGCAGATGGGAAAGACTGTGGTCGGAATCTGCGGCGGATATCAGATGATGGGGGAGATGGTGAGTGACCCTTGCGGGGTGGAAGGTCGGATCGGACGTCTGCCCGGTCTCGGTCTGCTTCCTGCAAGTACGGAGCTCACGGCTGAGAAAACCACCCGTCAGGTAGAGTTCACGATATTGGACGACGATCGGAGATGTGCAGGCTATGAGATACATATGGGCCGGACTTCCACAACGCGGCCGTTTCTTACATTGGCCGACGGCACGTCGGAAGGATGTATGGCCGACGAGAGGTGCTTCGGCAGTTATGTCCACGGTATTCTGGACAACGAGGCTGTGATCGACTTCATCCTGAAGCCTTACGGGAACGCGGCTGCCGGCGTTGAAATGGATATGGGCAGATTCAGGAACGAACAGTATGACCTGCTCGCCGGATGGCTGCGGGAGCATGTGGATATTGAGCAAATCTATAAAATAATGACAAGCGATGATTGACGGACACGGCGACGACTTATTCAGATACGCAGGAAAGGTAAAGATCAATTTCAGCACCAACATCCCGCAGTGTGTGGATCATTCCGGGCTGATGGACCATCTCGCCGGGAAAGGAGCCATTTTCAGGAATTACCCTGTCTCTTATACAC
>USNC01000223.1 GCA_900555915.1 uncultured Porphyromonadaceae bacterium
CGAGATCGCTCAGTGTCTCGTGGGCTCGGAGATGTGTATAAGAGACAGGAATCATTCTCCCAGTCGCAGGCTGAGTCACTGTGTTTGCCTGTGGGATAGGGGAGACGCAAGGCGATGGAATGGCGGGCGGGGTCCTTAATTTCCGCTGCCACCAGATCCATTGCCGGATCCACGGCGGTGACGACCTCTATATCGTTTCCGCCGACGCTGAATTTAGAATCTATCTTCCCGTTCCACATGTCGAGCGTCTGGTCTATTCCGGCCACTGAATCGATGGCGATACCATCGAATCCGATGGCTCCGAGATGCAGACGGTGTGGGTTGACACGGTAATAGTCGCTGGCCGCTTTCTTGCGTTCGTCGTCTTTTATCTGCACCGAATATAGTTCGGTCTTCCCGCGTCCGAAATCATATTCGCGTAGAGTCTCTTCAAATCGGAGAGAATCCACGTTCGGAAAACTGTGCCACCCCCAGTCGCTCATGGTGCCGAGTGGAACACCATTCGCATATTCTTCGGGAAATGTCTGCAGACCGGTTACGTCTACGGTAAAGGCGAACCCTCCGTTGCCCACCGTCAGTGAGGCCATTGTGTCGATGGCAGTGACATGCGGATTATTGCGCTCCACAAGGGCTTTCCTGTCGATTTTCGCGCTCGCTGATGTGCAGCTTGAAAACGCTGTCGCCGCGACGAGGTAACCCGCCGCGACGATAGCTGAATAGTTATATACTTTAATGTTATGTTTCATCATTTGACAAGATTGTCGTATTCAAGACTTCCGAGTATGAACGGTCCTACACCCTTGGCATCGTTGTCGCGGATAGGCTCGCTCAGGTAGTATTCGAATGTTCCGTTGCGGCGCTGGTCCTTGCCGCCGCCGAGGCCTGCCACTGCGCAGCAGTTGGTCAGCGAGATGGTGCCGTCGGGATTCTCCTTGATAAATGTTTTCACCATTCCCTCATAGCCTTTCTTTGCCGGGGCGAGGTAAGACTCGTCAAGCAGGCCGAGACGCACGGCGCGCAGAAGATTGTAGACAAACATTGCTGTCGCTGTAGCTTCAAGGTAATTCCCTTTCTTGCCCGGCTCGTCCATCACCTGATACCATACGCCTGTGTTCTTGTCCTGATATTTCACTATGCCGTCGCATACGCTCTTGTAGAGTTTGAGCATCTCGGCGCGTTTGGGATGATCGGCGGGCATCTTCTCAAGTACGTCGGTGAGTGCCCATACATACCAGCCCATCGCGCGTCCCCATGCGTGTTGCGACTGGCCGGTCTTCTTGTCGGCCCAGAACTGCTTTTTCTTCTCGTCCCACGCGTGGCGGTAGAGACCGGTCTTCGGATCATATGTTTTCTTTCCTACGGTGATGAACTGGTTGGCGATGTCGTTCCAGAGTTTCTTGTCGCCGTCAAGGTATCGGTTCACGTATTCGGCATAGAAGGGCTGTCCCATGTAGAGACCGTCGAGCCATGCCTGCCAGGGATAGATTTTCTTATGCCAGAAATTTTTCGATTTCGTGCGGGGCTGTTCCAGAAGCTGGCTGTAGATGGTGTCGGCTGCCATGCGGTATTTGTTGTCGCCGGTGATGTCGAGTGCCTTCAGAAGCACTGTGCCGCCTTTCACGTTGTCGATGTTGTAGGCTTCTTTCTTGAACGCCTTGATCGAGCCGTCGGGATTCACGAAGAAGTCGGCGTAGTTCAGTGCGTATTCCATGAGGTCCTTGTCGCCATATGCCTTGGCGGCCTCAAGAATGCCTTCGATCTCGACGGCCGCTGCATAGCTCCATTTCACACCCGAGACATCGATCTTCTGGCTTTCGGGAATGCGTGTCATTTCCGAAAGGGCCATCTTGTAGGCGAGGGGTTTGCCATAGAGGGCGGGGACACCGTTGATCTTCAGGTTGTCAAACACCACGTCCTTGAATTCGCCGGTCATCTTGTTGCCTTGAGCCACTCCGTTGAAGTTGCAGTCTTTCACTTCTATGTCATAGACATTGCACTTGTCGGGCAGACCTACGATGTAGACTCCATACTTGCTCTTGTTGCAGTTCACGTTTTCAAGATATACGTTGCGCACTGTCGGCGGATATGCCCTCTTGCAGACTTCCTTGGGTTCATAGTCAAGGTTGATCTTGAGCACTGCTTCCTTGCACTGGCCCACTTCCACGTTGCGCACATAGATATCCTCTACTGTGCCGCCGCGGCAGGGATTGGTCTTGATGCGGATCACTCGTTCGAGCTCGGGGCTGTCCATCTTGCAGTTCTCTACAAAGAGTGTCTTGTAGCCGCCTGAGATCTCGCTGCCCACCACGACACCTCCGTGGCCGTTTTTCATATAGCAGTCGCGCACGATGATGTTCTCGCTCGGAAGATTCCAGCGGAGTCCGTCGCGGTTGCGGCCGCTCTTGATGGCTATACAGTCGTCGCCGGTGTCGAAGTAGCATCTTTCGATTAGTACGTCCTTGCACGATTCAGGGTCGCAGCCGTCGCCGTTAGGTCCGTCGTTCTGGACGTGCACGCCGCGTACGATCACATTCTGGCATCGTAGCGGATGCATCACCCAGAATGCCGAGCGCAGCATCGTGACGTCTTCGATAAGCACATTCTTGCAGTCTACCGGGTTTACGAGCTGTACGCGCATTCCGTAACCCTGGCCCATGCGGCGTTCGTAGACGTCAACGCCGCTTTCGTTCCATTCCTGAAGTATGCGGCGTCCTTTACGCTGTGTCTCCTGGCCTTCCTTCCAGCCCCAGCGTTCGTTGCCTACCATGCCCCACCAGTTGTCGCGGCTGGCTCCGCCGTCGATCGTGCCTTTGCCGGTGATGGCGATGTTCTCCTGCTTGTAGGCATATATCATAGGGGAGTAGTTGTAGCAGTCCATGCCTTCCCAGCGGGTGAGTACCATCGGATAGTATTTAGACAGGTCGGTGGTGAAAAGGAGTGTGGCTCCTTCCTCCAGGTGGAGATTGACATTGCTCAGAAGATGGATGGGCCCCGTAAGGTAGGTGCCTGCGGGCACCACTACCCGGCCCCCGCCCTCGGCGTTGCACTTCTTTATGGCGGAGTTGATCATGTCGGTGTAGAGAAACTCCTCCTGCTTGCCCTTCTTGTTCTTTTTTGTTTTCTTGGTCTTTTTGCCGAAATCAAGGATGTTGTAGTCCTTGTCGCGGAATGTGGGAGCCTTTATTCTGGCCTCCACCTGCGGATAGACATCGCTCCAGGCTTTCTGTGCCCTCTCTGCGATTCCTTCCGCACTCGCGGTCAGCCCTATGAGGCACGCCGCGGCGAGTGTGAATAATGTTTTTTTCATGATGTCAATATTTATCGTATTCATTTTCTTCTGGCAGGTTCAGACGTTCGGCCTTGGGGCTGAATGCCTTGCCGTTCATCGTGCAGTTCTCGAACTTGATGTCCGGATAGGCCACTACTGTGATCGAAGGATCTTTGGCCTCAACGTTGACGTTCTTGAAGATGAAGTCGCTCACCTTGTCGTCAGGGTTGCCCTGGATGTGGCAGAATGTGTTGGCCTTGACGTCGAGATTCTCTATCCTGTCTCTTATACACATCTCCGAGCCCACGAGACACTGAGCG
>USNC01000224.1 GCA_900555915.1 uncultured Porphyromonadaceae bacterium
CCGCATCGCTCCTTCCTCAACACGCGAAAATCGCTCGCCCAAAACCGCCCCGGGGGTTCTGAAATTTTATGAAATGGGGTCTTAATTGTTTCACAAAAGTCAGGCACCCGCCCCGCGGATGCCTGACAAAACAGTAAAAAAAAAATCTTATGTACAGCAACAACAATGACATGAATCTTACTCCGAAACTTATCAAAGGTGTGATCGGAGGAGTGGTGGGAATTATATTTCTCATAGCGGCCATGGCCTTTATCCGTCCGTGGTACAACGTGTGGTCGCAGGAGATGGAAGGCAAGGCGGAGTTTGCCAAGGCCGAACAGAACCGCAAGATAAAGATAGAGGAGGCAAAGGCAAATCTCGAGGCCGAGAAACTCAACGCACAGGCCGAGATAGAGCGTGCCAAGGGCGCGGCCGAGGCGATCCGCATCGAGAACGGATCGCTGACCCCTACCTATATCCAGTATCTCTGGGTGCGCCAGCAAGGCGATCTGAACAATAAAACAGTGATATACGTTCCTACAGAGAGCAATCTCCCCATCCTTGAAGCAAGCCGTCCGCTCACGCTTCCAAAGGAATAAGACAAACCAACTTCAATAATAAAATGTCACAGAAACAGCACTACAAAGGCTTGACCGACGCGGAAGTGTCGGAAAGCCGCAGAAAGAATGGTGTCAATATCCTGACGCCGGCTGAGAAGGACCCGCTGTGGAAGCGGTTTCTTGAAAAATTCGGCGACCCGCTGATCATCATTCTCATGATAGCCGGCGTGCTCTCCATCGGAATATCATGCTATGAGTTCTGGGGGCTGGGCCAGGGCGCAGGCGTATTCTTCGAACCTATCGGAATCTTCATCGCCATACTCCTGGCCACCGGTCTCGCTTTCGTATTCGAACTCAAGGCCGACAAGGAATTCGCGCTGCTCAACCAGGTGAACGACGACGAACCGGTGCAGGTGATCCGCAACGGCAACGCCATGCAGGTGGCCCGCAAGGATGTGGTGGTCGGCGATATCGTGATCCTCAACACCGGCGAGGAAGTGCCTGCCGACGGCGAACTTCTCGAAGCCGTATCGCTCAATATCGACGAGTCGACGCTCACCGGCGAACCGATGTGCCACAAGACGACGGATCCGGCCCAGTTCGACAAGGAATCCACATTCCCCTCCAACCATGCCATGCGCGGCACAAAGGTGATGGAAGGGCACGGCGTAATGAAAGTCTTCGCCGTAGGCGACAAGACAGAGAACGGCAAGGTGTTCGAAGCCGCCCAGATCGACGACAGCGTCAAGACTCCGCTCAATGAGCAGCTCGACGGACTCGGCGACCTCATCACCAAGATCTCCTATGCTTTCGCCGCCGCCATCATCATCGGCCGAATCGTGATGTATTTCATCAATGTCCCGGAATTTGACTGGATCTCATTCCTCGCATACTTCCTCCAGACCCTGATGGTGGCCGTGACTCTCGTGGTCGTGGCAGTGCCCGAAGGCCTGCCTATGGCCGTCACACTCTCGCTGGCCTACTCGATGCGCCGTATGCTCAAGACCAACAATCTCGTGCGCAAGATGCACGCCTGCGAGACTATGGGCGCCACCACAGTGATCTGCACCGACAAGACGGGCACACTCACCCAGAACCAGATGCAGGTCTACAAGACCAATTTCTTCGGCAATCCTTCCGACGATGTCCTCTACGAGGGAATCGCCGTCAACTCCACAGCGCAGCTCGACCTCTCCGGCGAGAAGCCCGCGGTGCTCGGCAATCCCACCGAGGGAGCCCTTCTGCTCTGGCTCAGGGAGCGCGGCGCGGACTATATGCAGCTTCGCGACAATGCCGCGCGCATAGAGGAACTTCCGTTCACCACCGAACGCAAATACATGGCCACCGTGGTGAGATCGGCTTCCGGAAAGAAGATTCTCTATGTCAAGGGAGCGCCTGAGATAGTGTTCGGCATGTGCAGCGACACCTGCGGCGTGACCCGGCAGGAAATCGACGCCCAGCTTCTTGAATACCAGAACCAGGCCATGCGCACACTCGGGTTCGCATATCAGGAACTCAGGGATGGCGACACCGCTATCGCCGACGGCAGGGTGGCGGCCGACCGTCTCACTTTCATCGGCATAGTGGCAATCTCCGACCCTGTACGCGCCGATGTGCCCGACGCCGTGCGCGAGGTGATCGACGCCGGCATAAAGGTGAAGATCGTCACCGGCGACACTCCCGGCACAGCGAAGGAGATCGGACGCCAGATCGGCCTCTGGGACGACGCCACCGACGGCGACCGCAACATCATCACCGGCGTGGAGTTTGCCGAACTCTCCGACGCCCAGCTCCGCGAGCGCGTGGGCGACCTCAAGATTATCGCACGCGCCCGGCCGATGGACAAGAAGCGGCTCGTGGAGGCGCTCCAGGCCAACAATGAGGTGGTGGCCGTGACCGGCGACGGCACAAACGACGCCCCGGCCCTGAAGACCGCCCACGTGGGCCTCTCGATGGGCGACGGCACTTCCGTAGCCAAGGAAGCCTCCGACATCACCATCATCGACAACTCATTCTCCTCAATAGGCCGCGCCGTGATGTGGGGACGTTCGCTCTATCAGAACATACAGCGCTTCATACTCTTCCAGATGACTGTCAATGTGGCGGCATGCCTCATCGTGCTCTTCGGCGCTTTCATGGGTATGCAGTCGCCTCTGACTGTGACTCAGATGCTCTGGGTCAACCTCATCATGGACACCTTCGCGGCCATGGCGCTCGCATCGCTGCCGCCGGCACAGTCCGTGATGAAGGAAAAGCCCCGCTCGCGCACCGCCTTCATCATCAACCATCCGATGTGGAAGTCGATCATCGGCGTAGGCGGCATTTTCTTCCTGCTGCTGCTCGCTCTCCTCTACTACTTCGAGCACTCCGACATCACATGCCTCACACAGATAGGACAGGTGGCCATGAGCAGTGCCAACACCGGGCTTTCACCCTATGAACTCTCGCTCTTCTTCACCATCTTCGTATTCCTGCAGTTCTGGAACATGTTCAACGCCCGCGCCTTCGAGACCGGACGCTCGGCATTCCACTTCAAGGGTTGCGGCGGCTTCGGACTAATCGCCCTGGCCATCCTCGTCGGCCAGATAGTGATCGTCACCATCGGCGGAGAATTCTTCAACGTGGTGCCCCTGAAGATCACAGACTGGGCTATCATCATCGGCGGCACATCGCTCGTGCTCTGGATCGGCGAGCTGCTCCGCCTCTTCAAGAAATAATATAATATTGAAAACCCACACCACCATGCAGAAGTGCCGCCCCAGCGGGGCCGGCACTTCTTGCTTTCCGCCAGCCAATATCCTTGCCGATGGCATTAAGGTCCTTAAGGTCTTTAAGGTCCTTAAGGTCTTTAGGGTCCTTAAGGTCCTTAGGCGCTTGAAGAAAATGCGTACGGCGCAAAAAAGAAGCGGAATTATTTGCAGGCGAGAGTTTTTTTTATTAACTTTGTGCCTCAAATCAGTCAGCAAAGGGCGGAAAGCCCGGAGCCAGACCATAGGACCTGTCTCTTATACACATCTGACGCTGCCGACGATCTTACGCGTGTAGA
>USNC01000225.1 GCA_900555915.1 uncultured Porphyromonadaceae bacterium
CGTGGGCTCGGAGATGTGTATAAGAGACAGATCTACAATTATATAAAAGAAAACAAGCTCGCCGTACTCGGCAATCCCATACCCGAAGCAGACGAGAAGTTTGACATCAAGAACGACGACTTCACCTTCAAATTCCGTGTCGGCCTCGCCCCCGAGATCAACGATCCGGTCAACAAGGAACTGACAGTGCCCTACTACAACATCGAGGTCACCGACAAGATGGTGGAAGACCAGGACAACAACCTCCGCCGCCGCTTCGGCAAGCAGGAATCAGGCGACACAGTGGAACCGAACTCCGTAGTGAAAGGCATCATCACCGAGCTCAATGAAGACGGCACGGTGAAGGAAGACGGCATTGTGGTTGAAAACGGCATCGTAGGCCCCGAACACTTCAAGAGCGAAGAGCAGAAAGCACTCTTCGTAGGCAAGAAAGTCGGCGACAAGTTCACATTCAACCCCGCCGCCACCTGCGACGCCAATGAAGTGGAACTCAGCTCCATGCTCCACATCGCCAAGGAAGAGGCCGCCAACCACAAGGGCGACTTCCAGTTTGAAGTGACCGACAGCATCGTGCTCAAGCCCGCCGAACTCGGTCAGGAATACTACGACCAGCTCTTCGGAAAGGACAAAGTGAAGGACGAGGAAGAATATAAGAAAAACGTGAAGGAGATGATCGAGGCCCAGCTGAGCAACGACAGCGACTTCCGCTTCACAATCGACGCAAAGAAGGCCATCCTCGACAAGGTGGGCGAACTCGTGCTTCCCGACGCAGTTCTGAAAGACTATCTCATGCAGGCCAACGAGAACCTCAATGCCGAGAACATCGAGGAGGAATATGCGAAGTCCCGTCCGGAACTCATCTGGCAGCTCATCGGCAATAAGGTGGCAGCCGACCTCAAGGTAGAGGTGACACCCGAAGATGTGAAGGAACTGGCAAAGGCCATCGCACACAACCAGTTCGCACAGTATGGCATGCCCAACGTGCCGGAAGACATCCTCGACAAATATGCGGCTGAGATCGTCGGCGGCCAGCAGGGCGACCAGGTACGCGCACAGGCTTTCGAGTCCAAGCTCTACCAGGCCATCAAGGACGCCGTGACACTCGAAGAAAAGAACGTAAGCGTGGAAGAATTCAACAAACTCTTCACCGCAGCAGAAGCTTGATACAACCACCACACATAAGCTGAGCGGCGGTGCGGAAATCCGCAACCGCCGCTTTCCTTATCCATATATAAGCATAAAGAAATGACAGATTTTGAAAAATACGCTGTGAAGCACCTCGGCATCAGCAGCAACACACTCGACGGCTATCAGAAACACATAGGCCGTCAGGCGGGAGTAGCCGTTCCCTCGGCCGACTACATGAACCCATACATCCTCGAGGAGCGTCAGCTCAACGTGACCCAGATGGACGTGTTCTCACGCCTCATGATGGACCGCATCATCTTTCTCGGCACCCAGGTGACAGATGCGAGCGCCAACATAATCCAGGCGCAGCTGCTCTATCTTGACTCAGTGGATCCCGACAAGGATATCTCCCTCTATATCAACTCGCCCGGCGGCTCAGTATATGCCGGCCTCGGCATATACGACACCATGCAGTATGTCAACAGCGACGTCTCCACCATCTGCACCGGAATGGCAGCGTCGATGGCGGCCGTTCTGCTCGTGGCCGGAGAAAAAGGGAAGCGCTTCGCACTCCCCCACTCCCGCGTCATGATCCACCAGCCGATGGGCGGCATACAGGGACAGGCATCCGACATCGAGATCACCGCGCGCGAGATTCTCAAACTGAAAGACGAACTCTACCGCATCATTTCCGACCATAGCGGCATGAGCATGGAGAAAGTGGCAGCCGACAGCGACCGCGACTACTGGATGATAGCCTCGGAAGCAAAGGAATACGGGATGATCGACCGCATCCTCGTCAAGGAAAAATAACATACGGGACCATGGCAAAGAAAACAGCAGGCAACGGCCTGAGATGCGCCATGTGCGGCGCCACAGACTCGGTTTCGACCCCAGTGGTGGAGATAATGCCGGGGCTGGCCCTGTGCACCGACTGCATATCCTATATCGACAATGCCGCCCAGTCAGAACTGTCGAGACGGAATGCAGAGGCGCCCAAGACAAAGAAAAGCGAGAAAAGAAGCATCCCGAAACCCAAGGAGATCAAGAAATTTCTCGACCAGTACATCATCGGCCAGGACGAGGCCAAGAAATACATGTCGGTAGCGGTCTACAACCACTACAAACGCATCGAACGTCTTGACGCCGGGCTCCAGGACGCGGAAGATGTGGACATAGAGAAATCCAACGTGATTCTCGTAGGCCCCACCGGCACCGGCAAGACGCTTCTGGCCAAGACGATCGCGAAACTTCTTGACGTGCCCTTCACAATAGTAGACGCCACGGTGCTCACCGAAGCCGGATATGTGGGAGAAGACATCGAATCGCTCCTCACCCGCCTTCTGCAGGCATGCGACTACGACGTGAGGAAAGCGGAGCGTGGCATTGTCTTCATCGACGAGATCGACAAGATAGCCCGAAAAAGCGACAACCCCTCCATCACACGCGACGTAAGCGGCGAGGGCGTGCAGCAGGGACTTCTGAAGCTGCTCGAAGGCTCGACGGTGCTCGTGCCGCCAAACGGCGGACGCAAGCATCCGGAGCAGAAGATGATACCGGTCGACACCAAAAACATCCTCTTCGTGTGCGGCGGAGCGTTTGACGGCATCGAGCGCAAGATAGCGGCGCGTCTCAACACGCACATCGTAGGCTACGGCCACAACAGCGGAGAAGCGAAGAAGCAACGCGAGAACCTGATGCGCTACGTGATGCCGCAGGATCTGAAGTCGTTCGGACTCATCCCGGAAATCATCGGACGTCTGCCGGTGCTCACAGCGCTCGACCCGCTCGACCGCGAAGCATTGCGCCGGATACTCGTGGAACCCAAGAATGCCATCGTGCGCCAGTATCAGAAACTGTTTGAGATGGACGGCGTGGAGCTCACCTTCACCGATGAGGCTCTCGACACGATTGTAGACAAGGCCATCGAATACAAACTCGGTGCCCGAGGCCTGCGCAGCATCGTGGAGAGTTTCATGGTAGACGCCATGTATGAGGTGCCTTCGTCGAAAACCAAGAAATTTGAAGTCACAGCCGACTACATACTCGACAAACTCTCGCAGAATCCCGGTCTGAACCAGAGCGGCAACAAATGACAGCGCGCTTTGGCCGCAAGGATTCATAAAATAAGCGTGACATACAATTTTCATGCCACACGCCACGTTAGAAAAGGAGGAAGATGAAACTTCCTCCTTTTTTATTATTGACAATGAACAGAACGATAATCGCAGCATTAGCAATCGCAGCCGGCAGCGTCCTTGACTGTGCGGCTAAAGAAGAGATAATCATGACCGTCAACGGCCAGGGCGTGACCCGCTCCGAATTCGAATATCTCTACAACAAGAACCGTCAGCAGCAGGTAGAACCCCAGACGATTGAGGAATATGCCGAGATGTTTAAGGCTGTCTCTTATACACATCTCCGAGCCCACGAGACACTGAGCGATCTCG
>USNC01000226.1 GCA_900555915.1 uncultured Porphyromonadaceae bacterium
CCTCCAGCCCGACTGCGCGAAGCCCGCCCCGGGCTCGCAGCCTGCGCGCATCGGTCAGCGCGTGAAGGTGTGTGCGTGTCAGTTCCCGTTGTCGGGTTGGAGGTGTGTGAGGGCGGAAGCCCGAATTTAAGCAGCCCGAATTGCGGGGCGGGCCGCTCAGTGGAGATGCTTTTCGGCTTTGGAGCCGGAGGTCACTATCAGCAGGCAGTCGGCGGGCAGCCGGTGGCGGGTGCCGGCGCGGGGTGTCTCCACGCGAAGCAGCAGGCGGCCGGTGGTGTCGAAGATACAGAGCGGAGTGTCCGAGTCGCGCAGGATGCTGACAACGCCGCCGTCGATCTCATATGCCGGACCCTCTCCGGCGTCGATCCCCTCCACGTCGCCCCCTTGGTCGCGCAGATGGAAAGTCTCGGCGGTGCGGTTGCCCCACACATATTCGGCGAGCAGCGGGAAGTCGATGTAGGGATTGCGGTTGCCCTGGCATTGCTCCACCGCGTCGTTGCGGTCGGTCTCCTTCTGGCTCACCGGGTCCCTGCGCGCCCAGTCGAGAAGCATCTCCACGGCCCAGGGCTGGAGGGTAGGCCAGGTCTCTGTCTTGAACATATACGTGTATTTCCACGGCAGGTCGTCGTAGACCGTAGCCATGTAGAAGACGGCGCGTGCGAAGTCGCCCTTATATTCGTCGGCCGGCTCAAACACACTCTTGCATCCGCCGCCGAGTCCGGCCTGCGGTGTGCCCACCTTCGACACGCCGTTGTCAAAAGTAGCCTGGTCCACCAAGCCAAGCGGATAGTTGCTCTTGGCCTGGTTGGCGGGACCGTCGCTGGGGTAGAGGTTCCACATGTCGCTGTAGGCCGGGGTGTACTCCACGTCGTTGCCCTTCTTCCACCATGATTTAGGCACCATGTGCTCGCGTTGCATCTTGTTGGCCGAGAACGCCTGTTTCCCGGTCTGGTTGTTCTGGATAAGATACATCTCGTCGCTATACATGTCCCAGAAACGCAGACATCCGTCGTAGCGTTCGGGATAAGTGTCGGAAAGCACCCAGTAGTTGGGCAGGTCGGAATAGAGGAGCGTCGAGTGTTCGGCCACGCATGTCTTGGCGGCTTCCTTCAGGCTCTCCCTCTGCGTCCCGTCCATCGCGTCGTAGTAGCCGGTCTTGTATTCGGCATAAAGCGTGGCGGCCGACATCAAAGCCGCCGCCACCATCATTCCAAATCTCATATGATTATGATAGCAATACTAATCTCAGATGAAACTCCTGAGACAAATAAACTTATAAACTAAACTTATAAACTAAACTTATAAACTAAACTTATAAACTAAACTTATAAACTCATAAACTCATAAACCTCAATTTTCGCGAAAGCGAAAATTGAATTAAAAGTATTTCACCTCACTCCCCTCAAGGCTGGAGAGCACCGAGTTGGCCAGCGAGCTGGCGCCGATGCGGAAGAGGTCGTGGCAGAGCCATTCGTCGCCCAGCACTTCCTTCACGATAGCGAAATACTTCAGCGCCTCTTCCGTGGTGCGCACGCCGCCGGAGCATTTGAAGCCGACCTTGCGTCCGGTAGCCTCGTAGTATTCCTTTATGCACTGACACATCACCCACGCTGCCTCAAGGCTCGCGCCGGGATATATCTTTCCGGTGGAGGTCTTCAGGAAGTCGGCCTCGCTGTAGAGCGAGAGTATGGATGCCCGCTTGATATCCTCGGCAGTCTTCAGCAGTCCGGTCTCGAGTATCACCTTCAGAGTGGCGTCGCGTGCGGCGCGTTTCATCTCTATTATCTCGTCGCAGAGGCCTTCATAGTCCCCGTCTCTGTACATCCCCACCGGGAAGACGATGTCCACCTCGTCGGCTCCGCCGAGCACGGCCATGGCCACGTCGGCCACCTTCACCTCAAGAAAGGTCTGGGCGCTGGGAAAGCATCCCGCCACTACGGCGATGTCCACTCCGGGCACGTCGAGGGTGCTGCGCACCACCTCCGCGAAGTTGGAATAGACGCAGATGGCCGCCACATTCTTGTATTGCGGATAGTCGCTGTCGAAACTGTTCACTTTCTCAGTGAAGGCCTGCACGCTGCGTACGCTGTCTTCAGTGGCGAGGGTGGTGAGGTCGATGCTGTGGAGCAGAAACTCGTAGGTCTCCTTGCAGGCATACTGGCCGGCTCCGTCGGTTATTTTCTTCACTTCCGCTTTCACGGTCTCATCGTCGGATGTCACCTTCGACCCCGCGATAGCGCTTTGATATCTGTCCATGTTTCTGAAATTTAAAAATGAGAATTGAGAATTGAAAATTCGTGAACCGGGCGTCTCCGCAAACCGGAGTCCGGTAGGAACTGCAAAATAATAAAAAAAAGCGGGACGCTCCAAAAAAAATTGCTAATTTTGCACCATGAAATCCGAATTGATAAGCGTGGTGGTGCCCGTCTATAATGCGGCTCCGTATCTGCGTGAGGCGCTTGAGTCGCTCCGCGCGCAGTCGTGCGGTGGCTTTGAGGCTATTCTCGTCGACGACGGTTCTACCGACTCGTCTGCCGCGATATGCCGCGGGTTCTGCCGTGCCGACACCCGTTTCCGGTTGATTCCGCAGCGTAATGCCGGTGTGTCGGCGGCCCGCAATGCCGGCATAGAGGCGGCCCGCGGGCAGTGGATCGCATTCATGGACGCCGACGACATCATGATGCCCGACGCGCTCGAGGTGCTGCTTTCCGCCGTGGAGAAAAGCGGCGCGGGTATCGCCGTCGGCGGCTATTGCCGCGGTGCGGACTGCAGGCAGCAGGCCGGCGGGGGCGGGATCTCCGTGGTCCCGTCAGCCGAAGCCATAAGGATAGGGCTCTATCAGAAGAGGATTCTCAACAATCCCTGGGGCGTGCTCTTCAGCCGTGATGTGTTCGGCGGCAGTCAGCCGCTGCGCTTCCGCAGGTGCAGATACGAGGACCTCGACCTTTTCTACCGCGCTTTCGAGCGGGTGGAGTCGGTGTGTATCGTAGACCGGACCGTATATTGCTACCGCGACACTCCGGGAAGTTTCATCAACACCTGGTCAGCATCGCGACTCGATGTGCTCGATGTCACCGACCGCATGGTGGAGCATTTCCGGGGAAAGGACCCTTCACTGGAGAAGGCCGCACGCGACCGCCGTTTCAGCGCGCATTTCAACATGCTCGTGGAGATGGAGCGCCACGGCGTCGACAGTCCCGGACAGCGGCGCCGCTGCTGGAATGTGATCCGCAGCCAGCGGCGTGCCGAACTCCTGGATAAGGATGTGAGGATTAAAAACAAACTGGGTGCTTTGGTCTCCTACCTCGGCATCCCGGCGATAAGATTGCTAAGCAGATTGTGATACAATGCAGGTTCTGACTCTCGACAACGTCTCTTTCGGGGAGCATGCGGCCCGGCTGGCCGGAATGGTGGCCTCCTCCGCTCCTCCGCGCGGTTATGACGCCATAGTGGGCATAAGGCGCGGCGGGTCTATAGTGTGCGACGCCTTCTGCCGTCATTTCCCCGCCTCCATGTTCAGGATGCGTGCCGACGTGACTCTGCAGCGTCCGTCGACGGGAAAAAAGACCGGACT
>USNC01000227.1 GCA_900555915.1 uncultured Porphyromonadaceae bacterium
GATTTGCGCCGTTTTCCTTGCTGATGATCGATGTTATGTTGGCTATTATGCCGATATCGTCGTTGCCAAGGATGCGGAGCTGCACCGGGAGTTCAGACCCGCTTTTGCCGCTCCAGTTGACTCTGATAAGGCGGTAGGGGTAGCGCCCCCGGATGTTGCGTGCGTTGGGGCAGTCGCATTTATGGATCTTCACCACCCCGTCGGATGAGATGAAGCCGAAGACCTTGTCGCCGTATATCGGATTGCAGCATTTCGCGAATTTATAACTCAGTCCCTTTATCGATTTCTCTCCGATGGTGAGCACCTCGCCGTAGTCGCCCTCGTCGCGTATCAGTTCGAAGTCTTCGGCAGTAGTGCGTTCGGCGGCGGGGACGTCTGGAGCCGTCGCCATCTGGTAGGTGGTGATGAAGCGTCCGGCGTCGATCCGGTTGTCGGCTATGTCGGCGAAGAACTCGTTGACATATCTGTAGCCCTCCTTCTTGATGAGTTTCATGAGCAGGGGTTCCTCGATCTCAACCTTGCGGTTCTTTGCCCTCCGCATCAGTTCCTCCTTGCCAAGATCGGCGCGGTGCTGCAGTTCCTCATTGAGTTTCTGGCGAATCTTGTTGCGGGTCTTTGAGCTGACGGCGATATTCATCCAGTCGGGTTTCGGAGTCTGGCTTGCTGAGGTGAGAATCTCCACAGTGTCTCCGCTCTCGATGGTGTGGCTTATCTTGCGGTGTCTGCCGTTGACAATTCCTCCGGTGCAGTGCGCGCCCACATTGGTGTGGATGTAGAAAGCGAAGTCGAGCACTGTGGCGCCGGCCGGGAGTTTGAAGAGGTCGCCTTTAGGAGTGAAAGCATACACTTCCTTTGAGTAAATGTCGAGGCGCATGTCTTTCATCAGCTTCATCGGGTCGTCTTCCCCGGCTTCGAGAATGTCGCGGATATTGTTCATCCACTGGTCGGTGGAGTCTGATTTCACCCCTTTGTAGCGCCAGTGGGCGGCAAGACCTTTCTCCGCCACGAGGTCCATCCTGCGTGTGCGGAACTGCACTTCGACCCATTTGGAGTCGGGTCCCATTACGGTGGCGTGCAGGCTCTCGTAGCCGTTGCTTTTGGGTATTGAGATCCAGTCGCGCATACGCGAGGGATTCGGGGTGTACATGTCGGTCAGGATTGAATAAGCCAGCCAGCAGTCGCTTTTCTCCTTTTCAGGAGGGGTGTCGATGATGACACGTATGGCGAAAAGGTCGTATATTCGGTCGAGGTCAACTTTCTGCTTGCGCATCTTGGCCCAGATGGAAGAAATGGACTTGGTGCGCCCCTTGATGCTGAAAGTGAGCCCGGCATCCTCCAGTTTCTTCTTGACCGGAACTATGAATTTCTCGATATAGGCGTCTCGGCTGCGTTTCGTCTCGTTGAGTTTGGTCGCTATCTGTTTGTAGATCTCCCTGTTGGTGTATTTCAGCGAGAGGTCTTCGAGTTCTCCTTTTATCTTGTAGAGTCCGAGCCTGTGGGCGAGCTGCGCGTAAAGCACGTTGGCCTCGAAGGCCATGTTGCTGACCCATTCCTGGTTAGGATGGTTGTTGATGCGGCGCATCAGCACCAGGTCGCGCACTATCATAATGATGATGACGCGTATGTCGTCGGCGAGCGAGAGCATGAGCCCCCTGAAGTTGTCCTGGTTATGGACGTTGCGTTTCGCCGAGTAATGGACCACAGACTCGATGCCGCGCAGCATTCCGGCCACATCCTCGCCGCATAGTCCCGTCACCTCCTCATGGGAGATCGATTCCCCATAGAAGTCACACAGCAGTATGGCCAGTATTATGTTTGTGTCGCTGTCGATGAAATGGGCGAAGGCGTCCGCGGTCTCGAGGGCCATGATAAGACGCGGCAGTCCCTTGTCGTCGGTAGCCGGCATGCCGTGGGCGCATGCTGATCTGAACAGCGATCTTAGCATCTTGTCGGTCTGGGGCTGAAAAGACGCTTCCAGCGCCACTTTGTCGTATAGTGCCTTGCATTCACGCAGTGAGGAGAGAGGAAGCCGTGAGGCCGGTGGCTTTAGTTCTTCCATCTTGTAGCTGTTTGTAATGCTTCACTTACAAAATTAACAATAAAAAATGTATGATACAAATTTTGGACTGTTTTTTTCAACTGAAACGCCTTATGAATGAGAAAATGCTGTCGTAGGCCGCGTTGCGGTGAGGCAAATGACTGAGAATCAGATTGTGCATTCCGGAGTCGATGGTGCATATCACCACCGGTCGCGGACTTTTGCCACGAATCTTTCCGGCCACTTCCTGAATCATGGAAGGGTCGAGCACGGCGTCGCCATAGCGGAAATCAGGCTCGAAGGCGCAGCCTTCCACCTTGCGGCTGGAGTGCATCACGAGCAGAGGCACCCGCAGGCGGTCGGCATGGCTCTTTATCCTGTTCTGCGCCGATTGAATCTGTCCTGTCCAGGAGAATGTCACCGGGGGCGAGTATATCATCTTCCATTCGGTGTCGTAGGTCCATTCGCCGTCATATTGTTTCAGAAGCGAATAGGCGTATCCGTCGCATTTGCTCTGCTTTATCTTCGCATCCTTTATTATCGCCGACAGATTCCTGACGGCGGGAATGAGGAGGTGGCGGTAGGTGGCATTGAAGTTCCAGGCGTAGAAGGGGGAGTCGGTGACAACCCTGCGCACGGGTATGGCATCCGATTTGTCGACGGCATACGAAGTCACGGTCAGTCCTCCTGTGGAGTGTCCGAAGAGGGTGATGTCGTCTATGCCGTCACGCCGCATCTGGGCGATCGCGGAGTCGATGTCGTCGTAATATTTGCGCAGGTCGCGGATGTTGAAAGGATATTGCCACGGAAGTCTGCTCCGGCCATAGCGGCGGAGATCCACGGCATAAAAATGGAATCCTGAGTCGACGAAGCGCCGTCCCATCTCCGACTGGAAGAAATAGTCGTTGAATCCGTGTACGTACAATATGCCCCTGTGCGACTTTTCCTTGGCGCGCAGACGCACTATTGTAGAAAGACACGGGCCGTCGAACTGTTCTCCCTGGTCTACTTTGCGAGCCTCGTAGCCGGGAAGTATGTCGGGGTGCCAGAGGGTGTCGGACGTTATGGTCTTCGGACCGGTATATTTTGTGTCGATGTCCCACGCCAGGGCAGCCGGGCGTGTGGCAGCCAGCGCCAGCAGCGCCGGCACCGCGAGAGTGAGCAGTCTTTTCATGCCGATATAACAAATGTAGCGGGTCGAATGTTGAATTCACGATCCTCAGCATGCGTCTGCGGCTTGCAGATGTTGATTTTTTTTCTTACTTTTGCAGTCTAACACAAACGATTTTATGCTTAGAAGAATACGACAGACACTTGCGGCGGCATGTATAGTGATGGTGACGCTGCTTTTCCTCGACTTCTCGGGCGTGGCCGCCCGCTGGTTTGGCTGGATGGCTAAGATCCAGTTCCTGCCCGCTCTGCTCGCCCTCAATGTGGCGGTGGTGGTACTGTCTCTTATACACATCTCCGAGCCCACGAGACACTGAGCGATCTCGT
>USNC01000228.1 GCA_900555915.1 uncultured Porphyromonadaceae bacterium
AGATCGCTCAGTGTCTCGTGGGCTCGGAGATGTGTATAAGAGACAGGATATATGCGGTGCACGGGGTTGCAGCCGCGTATCTCGCGGCTGACAGTGTCTACCTCTATCCAGCCCTGCCCCTCGTCGGAGTTGGGATTGACCACTATGTGTCCGGTGCCGTCATGGTCATACGTGAAACGCATGATTCCGGCGCGCGAGAGCCCCGTGATCTCCGCCAGCATACCCTCGTCGGGAAGGGCGACGCTGTAGTAGTCGGGGAGGGCCGTCTCCGAATCCTTGTCCATCGCCGTGGCGCGCGAGGCCGGCGAGGTGCGCAGGGCGCCTCCGAGAGCGGCGACGGTCATGCTGCCGTAGTCCTGCGTGCAGCCGCCCACAATCCAGTGGCTGCAGCGGAAACCCTGCAGCCCGCGGTCGGCGAAATAATATGGCGCCACGCATTTCTCCTCAGTGTCCTGCGTCTGCGGTGTCCACAGGTTCATGCCGTGGGGCACACATACGGCCGGGAGCGTCTGTCCGTGCTCCTCGGAGCCTTTCCCGAACAGTCCGGCAGTCATGGTGGCTGCTTCGGCAGTGCCGACACGCGTGTCGACATAGCGGGTGAGAGGCACCTCGGCCACCGGAGCGGCCGCAGCAGCACCCCCCGCCATAAGAAACACAATCGATATCAATAAGTAATAAGCCTTCATATCAAAAAAACTTAACCCTTAACCCTTAACCCTTAACCCTTAACTCAGTCTTTCCCCATAAGCAGCGACCGGAGGTCGTGGAGCACGGTCAGCGACTGCAGCGGCGTGAGGTTGTCGATATCGAGGTCGAGAAGCCGGTCGCGAATCTGGCTCAGCATGGGATCGTCGAGCTGGAAGAAACTGAGCTGATAGCCGTCGCGATGGCTCGCGATGTCGCCGAGCGTGCCCTTCGCCACACTGTCCACACCCTTTCCGCCACTGTCGCGCGCTGCGCTCTCAAGGCGTTCCAGCACCTGTCCGGCCCGCTTCACAATCGAGGGAGGCATACCGGCCAGTTTGGCCACATGGATACCGAAGGAATGCTCCGAGCCCCCCTTCACCAGTTTGCGCATGAAGACCACCTTCCCGTTGATCTCCTTCACCGACACGCTCCAGTTCTGAACCCGCTTGAACGACTTCTCCATCTCGTTGAGTTCATGATAGTGGGTGGCGAAAAGGGTTTTCGGTCGGCAGCGGCCGTTTTCATGTATATGCTCCACGATAGACCAGGCTATCGAGATACCGTCGTAGGTGGATGTGCCGCGCCCCAACTCGTCGAAAAGGATAAGCGAGCGCCGGCTCATGTTGTTGAGGATCGAGGCGGCCTCGGTCATCTCCACCATGAAAGTGGACTCTCCGGAGGAGATGTTGTCGCTGGCACCGACGCGGGTGAATATCTTGTCGACGACGCCGATGCGCGCCGATTCGGCCGGCACGAAAGAACCCATCTGCGCCATGATGACGATAAGGGCCGTCTGGCGCAGCAGGGCGGACTTACCGCTCATGTTCGGGCCCGTGATCATGAGTATCTGCCGGCCGTCGCAGTCGAGGCTCACCGAATTCGAGATATACGGCTCGCCGGGGGGAAGACGGCGCTCTATCACCGGATGGCGTCCCTCGCGGATATCGAGTTCAAGGCTGTCGTCGACCACCGGACGCACATATCCGTTGGACGCGGCCACGTCCGCCATGGCGAGGATGAAATCTATGTTGGCGGCGGCGCCGGCATTGCTCTGGAAGTCGCCGCAGGCCGCGCTCAGATTCTCGAGCAGACGGTTGTATATCTCCGATTCGAGCCTGCTTATGTTGTCGGCGGCCGAGAGTATCTTCTGCTCGAAGTCTTTCAGCTGCTCGGTGATGTAGCGTTCGGCATTGACAAGGGTCTGCTTGCGTATCCATTCCGCCGGCACCTTGTCCTTGTGGGTGTTGCGCACCTCGATGTAGTAGCCGAACACGTTGTTGTAGCTTATCTTCAGCGAAGTTATGCCCGTGCGCTCTATCTCGGCGGCGCATATGGCGTCGAGAGCGGCCTTGGCGTTGTCGTGCAGATCCTTGTATTCGTCGAGTTCGGCCGACACACCGCGGGCTATGGCCCCGCCCTTGCTGAAGACCGCGGGGGCATCCGGAGAGATCACCCTGCGTATCAGGTCGACAAACGGGCGCACATCGGCCATTCCGGCCGCTATGTCTCTGAGGGGTTGCGAGTCAGTGGCCGCCAGCACCCCCTTCAGCCTCATGCACCCCTCCATGGCGAGGGCGAGCGTGAGCAGGTCGCGCGGCTGCGCGCGCCGGTTGGAGGTCTTCCCTATCATGCGCTGCATGTCGCCTATGGAGAGCATACAGTCGCGGGCGGCGTCGCGGCATTCCGTATCGCGGAAGAAATACTCCACCATGGAGTGCCTCTCGCCTATCTTGCCCGCGTCGAGAAGCGGGAAGTTCAGATTGGAGGCGAGCAGACGGGCACCCATCGGGGTGAGCGTATGGTTGAGCACCTTGAAGAGAGTCATTCCGGAGTCTCCGTTGGTCGAGGTGGTGAGTTCGAGATTGCGGAGCGTGAAGGGGTCCATGCGCAGGAAGCGGTCGCTGTCGATGCGCGAGAGCATCGTGATGTGCGACGTGTTGGTATGGCCCGTGAGGTCGAGATAATGCAGAAGGCTTCCGGCAGCCACCAGCGCGAGAGGCATTTCCTCGAGGCCGAAACCTTTCAGCGTGGCTGTCTGGAACTGCTTCAGCAGGCGCGTATGGGCGGCGTCGGAGGAATATACCCAGTCTTCCATCTCGAACACGGGACATTTCCAGCCCACGATGCTCTGGAAATGCTCGCGTGTGCCGTTCATGCGGAGTATCTCCTTGGGAGCGAAAGCCGTCAGGAGTTTGTCGATTTCCCCGGGAGCGGTCTCGGTGGCGAGAAACTCCCCGGTGGTTATGTCGAGAAAGGCGATGCCGACATTGACCACGGCTCCCTTGGCACCGACACCGAAGTGCAGGCCGGCGAGGAAATTGTTCTCATTGCCGTCGATCGAGGCGTCGTTGGTGTTGACACCCGGCGTGACAAGTTCGGTAATGCCGCGCTTCACGAGTTTTTTTGTCAGTTTCGGATCCTCGAGCTGCTCGCATATCGCCACTCTTTTTCCGGCCCTCACGAGTTTCGGAAGATATGTGTCGAGAGCATGATGCGGAAAACCGGCGAGTTCCACCGACTGGGCAGACCCGTTGGCCCGCCGTGTGAGCGTGATGCCGAGAATGCGGCTCGCCTCTATGGCATCGTCGGAGAAAGTCTCGTAAAAATCTCCGACCCTGAAGAGCAGGACAGCATCGGGATGCTTTTTCTTCATCTCGAAATATTGCTTCATGAGCGGAGTCTCTACTATTTTTGCCACAACGTTCTTTTAAAATTTAGAATTTAAAATTTAGAATTTAGAATTTTTGCCGGTGAAAATCACAGTCAAACAAACTTAACCCTTAACCCTTAACCCTTAACCCTTAACCCTTAACCCTTAACCCTTAACCCTTAACCCTT
>USNC01000229.1 GCA_900555915.1 uncultured Porphyromonadaceae bacterium
GAGATCGCTCAGTGTCTCGTGGGCTCGGAGATGTGTATAAGAGACAGCGCCGGAACGCCGGTTTTAGTTGTTTTCTTTTTTGGTTTGTGAGTGATATTTTTGCATAAATCATAATTTTGTAGTAATTTTGCATGGTTTATCCGATTGCTCTGCGGGGCATCGGGATTATATGCAGAATCACAATGACTGTCAACACAATACGTTATCGCATCTTGTGCCGTCTCTTGTCTGTTGCCATACTAATGGCAGCCATTCCGGAATGCTTGGCCTCGACCGGAGCTAAGCTGCGCATCGCGCTGCTCGGCGACTCCATGACGTGGATTGGCGGCGACTCCTGCCGGAATCCGACAGGGTGGACCTGTCGGCTCAGGGAAAGCGGAGTGGCGTCAAGGCTCGATGTGTATGCGAGAAGCGGAGCTACCTGGACCAATACCTCCAGGACAAAGATCGATACCGAAGCCTATTCCGAGGTGCTCGACGACGACAATGTAATCTACAATCAGGCCATACGGCTTGTGACCGACCACTCTTCTTCGGGCAGTGAGACTCCCGATATGATAATCATTTTCGCAGGTGCCAACGATGCCTGGTTTTCCGACCGGCGTCCCGGCATTTTTGACGACGTGGCATATTCCGTCAATGCCGGGGCCCTTCCCTCCGAGGCGACAACGCTGAAGAGCAGCGTGGCGCTCGTATGCGATATCATTTTGAATTCTTTCCCCCGCAGCAAACTGATAATGATCACACCTGTCGAAATGTCGAAAGTAAGCGCAGATGCCATAGAGCGAGTGGGAGACATAATCGAAAACACTGCCGCCGGAAGAGGAATCACCACGCTGAGAGCCGATCGCGGGGTGGAGATAAGACATGCCGTGGAGTCGGCGTCTCCACGTTTCACTTACGATGGCGTCCACACCAATGAAGCGGGGGCGGCATTGCTCGCCGATTTTATTATCAGGGAGATATCGTGCGTCATGGAGCGATCCCGATGAAAGCACGCTGATATTGTAACATTTTTAAATCCAAACACAAAACAAGTGTAGTCACTGCAAAACAATCATGGTCTTCTCAGATTTATTCTTCATATTCTGCTTTATCCCTCTGTTTGGCATACTCTACATGCTGTCGGGCATAGCCGACAGAAAGAGAGACCGGGCATCGGCAGACGGAGCGCCGATCAAACGCCCCATGCTGTGGCGCAATATAGTGCTGACAGTATTCTCGATCCTTTTCTATGCCTGGGGCGAACCTGTCTACGTCCTTCTGATGCTGGCGGTGGTTCTTGTGAACTATGTCTGCGGTATGCTGATCGACTCCACATCCGGGTCCGGCATGCGCAAGACATGGCTCTTCATCGGCATTGCTGCTGACCTGGCAGCACTCGGGAGTTTCAAGTATCTCGGATTTTTCTCGGGAATCGCAAGATCGGTAGGCCTCGACATCCCTGATCCTCAGATTGCACTCCCCATAGGCATCAGTTTCTATATATTCCAGTCGATATCTTATCTTGTCGATGTGTTCAGGAAAGAGTCGCGCCCTCAACGCAACTATTTCGATTTGCTGCTGTATATCTCGATGTTCCCCCAGCTTATAGCGGGGCCTATAGTCCGCTACGGCACTGTGGCGGAGGAAATCAACCGGCGTCATGCCACTTCCGACGACGTGGCCGACGGCGTCTACCGTTTCATCATAGGCCTCGGCAAGAAAGTGGTGATAGCCAACATAATGGGCGAGATAGCCACCTCTCTCATCGGCGGCGGTCTTGAGAATCTTTCGGCCGCTGCCGCATGGGTGGGAATTGTGGCCTTCTCCATACAGATCTATTTCGATTTCTCAGGCTATTCCGACATGGCAATCGGCATAGGGCGGTGTGTGGGTTTCCATTTTCCTGAAAACTTCAACCATCCCTATACATGCACATCCATGACCGACTTCTGGCGACGCTGGCACATGAGCCTCGGCTCTTTCTTCCGCGACTACGTCTATATCCCTATGGGAGGCAACCGCCGACATCAGGCGCTGAACATAATGACTGTGTGGTTTCTTACCGGTATGTGGCACGGTGCGAGTTGGAATTTCATAATATGGGGTGTCTATTTCGGACTTATCATCATGATTGAGAAATACACTCTCCTGCGTTGGAATGTGCCGAAAATAGGCCTGTATGTTTATAGCGTTTTTCTGATAATCGTGGGCTGGGGACTGTTCTATTTCGATGACTTCGGACGCATGTCGCAGTTTTTCACGGCCTTTTTCGGGTTTAACGAGTCGCAGGGTCTGCCGATGCACGTGGAAAGTGTGCTGACCGACAATCTGTGGCTGTGGGTGGCTGCTCTCGTGCTCTGCCTTCCGGTAAGGGCTCAGGTGGAGAAAATAGGTCATAGATTGGCAAGTCACAGCCCGGTGGCGGGAAACTATACGGTGCAGTTATGTCATGCAGTGGTGTCGGTGGTGATACTCATCTGCTGCGTTGCGCTTCTCGTGGGCGCGACCAACAACGCTTTCATCTACACAAGATTCTGAACGATGGAAAATAGAAATGAAACAGCAACAGATCGGAACTGCAACCGCCATGGCGCGTCCGTGATGTATATTGTCATGGTGGGACTGGCATTCGTTCTCCTCACCGCAGTCTTTGTCTTCTTCCCTCGATCCACATATTCGGAACTTGAGAAGAGGGATCTCGCCGAATTTCCGGATGCTGGGGACTATCGTGATAATCCCGCCGGTTTCACTTCAGCTGTGTCGGCATGGTTCAGCGATACGGAACCCTATCGCGACCGGCTGATGACACTCAGCATGAACATCAGGGCTGCTATGCGGGCAGATTTCATTCCTGAAGAAGATGCGGTGACATTCCGTCCGGCCGCGCAGCCTGTGGCAAGTGCCGAACCCGCGGAAGAACCTTTGGCGGAACAGACACTGGAGAGCGAAGGCTCCGACTCCGTTCCCGACAATGCAGCCGATATTGAAGACGGGAATGCGAAACTCGGCGATTCCGGCACCATCATTGTAGGAAAGGGCGACAAGGTGAGGGCGCTGATGGCTTTCGGCGGCACTGCCAGGGGTGGTGGCGGCTATGTGGATCTGATGAACACACTTGCCGAGACTTTCCCCTCTCAGCATATATACGCCATGATAGCCCCTCTCGCCACTGAGTTCTATCTCCCCGCGAGAGCCGCCAAGGCAAGCAATCCGCAGAAACCGTTTATCTACGGTGTCCGCGACAGGTTGTCGCCAAAGGTGAAGTTTGTAGACGTATATGATGAACTTTCAAAGCATACGGCCGAAGATATATATCTGCGTACAGACCATCATTGGGCGGGACTCGGTGGATATTATGCGGCCAGGCGGCTGGCTCAGGCCGCCGGCGTTCCGTTCAGGGGGCTTGATGCCTATGACCGCCATGTGATAAAGGATTTTGTAGGTTCGATGTATGGCTATTCCAAAGATATCGCGGTCAAAAACGCACCGGAGGATTTCTGTCTCTTATACACATCTGACGCTGCCGACGATCTTACGCG
>USNC01000230.1 GCA_900555915.1 uncultured Porphyromonadaceae bacterium
CGTAAGATCGTCGGCAGCGTCAGATGTGTATAAGAGACAGCATGTATGGTGGCTCGACACGATCGAGAAACTCACCGATGTCTATATCGTATATGCGGTGATCCATCTCCTCTCAAGGCTCATGACCAACACCGTAGACGCCTTCGAGAAGCGCGACAAGGCGAGCGAGCATAATCTTACCGTCATAGAGGGTGCCCTGAAACTCGTCATCGTCATAATCGGGGTCATCATATCGCTCAGTATCCTTTTCGACAAGGAGCCGTCGAAGGTGCTCACCGGACTCGGCGCTTCGGCCGCGGTGCTGATGCTGGTGTTCCAGGACACGATCAAGGGCTTCGTGGCCGGGGTGCAGCTCACGCTCAACAATATGCTGAAGAAGGGCGACTGGATAGTCTGCGACAAGGCCGGTGCCAACGGTGAGGTGCAGCAGATAAAACTCACCACGGTCAAGGTGCGCAACTGGGACAACTCTATAGTCACCATACACCCCTATACCCTCATCAGCGACTCTTTCAGAAACTATGAGAACATGCGTGAGGCCGGGGCCAGACGAGTGGCGCGCAGCATATGTATCGACATCAGCACCATCCGCTTCCTCACGCCCGGGGAGATTGCCGATCTGCTGCGCTGCGGCTTCATTTCCGAACATGAACTCAGGCACGCCGAGCAGGAGGTGAATCTTTCCCTCTTCAGAAAATATCTCATCCGTTATCTCGCCGCTCATCCCGACGTGATACGCAAGCATCCCGACAGCGCGGTTTTCCTGATGGTCAGGGAACTTGACCCCACACCCTGCGGACTTCCCCTGCAGCTCTATTTCTTCACACGCATCACTTCGTGGGCTGCCTACGAACGGTTTCAGTCAGACATTTTCGACTATGTCTATGCGTGCGTAAGCAGGTTCGGGCTCCGCATATACCAGTCTCCCTCCGCAGCCGATGTCCGCCGGATAGGCTATCCGCAGGTGCCTCTTGATACGCCGGGAAATCTCTGAGGCCTCTTTTTATACTTAAAATTTGTGAATATCAATTTTTTTTATGATATTTGCAAGTTGATTGGGGTGTGTCGCCTCATAGTCTCATAGATAAACCACGGCTCCCGCTATGCGGCGGGCCGAATAACATATTTATATCATAGCAATGTTCAAGATTGTAAGCAAGCGCAATCTGTCGCCAAACATCACCGAGATGAAAGTGCTCGCGCCACGGGTGGCGGAGTCCGCGCTCCCGGGGCAGTTCGTGATAGTGCGCACCGATGAATACGGTGAGCGTATCCCACTCACCATCTGTGACTATGACCGCGAGGCGGGCACGGTGACCATCGTGACCCAGACCATCGGTATTTCCTCCCGGAAGATTAATGATCTCGCGGAGGGCGATTCTTTCGCCGATTTCGCCGGCCCGCTCGGACGTCCGTCCGATCTTATAGACCTGCCGGAGGAGGAACTGAAGAATAAGAAGGTGCTTTTCGTGGCCGGTGGTGTAGGCACGGCCCCGGTATATCCGCAGGCCAAATGGCTGCATGAGCATGGTGTCACTCCCGATGTGGTGATAGGCGCCAAGACGGCCGATCTCTTCACCTACGTCGACGAGATGAGGAAGGTGGCGAATGTCTACCTCTGCACCGACGACGGTTCCGCCGGGTTCCACGGAATGGTGCCCGCGCTTATGAACGACCTTGTAGAGAATCAGGGCAGGCACTACGACCACTGTGTCATCATCGGCCCGATGATAATGATGAAATTCGCTACGCTGGCGGCCAAAAACCACAATATCCCCGCCATGGTCAGCCTCAACGCACTGATGGTCGACGGCACCGGTATGTGCGGCGCCTGCCGCGTCACGGTGGGTGGCGAGACCAAGTTCACTTGTGTGGATGGCCCTGAGTTTGATGCCTGGAAAGTCGATTTCGACGAGGCCATGCGCCGGCAGAACATGTTCAGAGGCAATCATAAGAACAATCCCGAAACCCATAAATGCAAGTGCCATGGCTAACAGAATACCACGCGTGCCAGTCCGCGAGCAGGACCCTGCGGTCCGCGCCGCTAATTTTGAAGAGGTCTGCTTCGGCTACAACCGCGAGGAGGCTCTCGCCGAGGCATCCCGCTGCCTCAACTGCAAGAATCCACGTTGCGTCGGCGCTTGTCCGGTGCATGTCGACATACCCGGTTTCATCCACGAACTCGCAAATGGCGACGAGGCGGCCGCGGCCGCTGTCATCGCCAACGACTCTTCTCTCCCCTCTGTCTGCGGACGCGTCTGCCCGCAGGAGTCTCAGTGTGAGGGAAGCTGCGTGCTCGGCATAAAGGGCGAACCGGTGGCCATCGGCAAACTCGAACGATACGTGGGCGACTGGAAGATTGCCAACGCCGGATCCGAATCCGTGAAGATTGAGAGAAACGGCAGGAAAGTCGCGATAATTGGTTCCGGTCCCGCCGGCCTCGCTTGTGCAAGCGACCTTGCCAAGTGGGGCTATGAGGTCAAGGTGTTTGAGGCGCTCCATAAACTCGGGGGTGTGCTCGTATATGGCATTCCGGAATTCCGCCTCCCCAAGGATGCGATCGTGGAGAAGGAGATCGACTCCCTGAAGCGTCTTGGTGTGGAGTTCGAGACCGACGTCATCGTGGGCCGCACCACTACCGTAGACCATCTCCTCGACCGCGAGGGCTATGATGCCGTCTTCATCGGTTCCGGTGCAGGTCTGCCACGCTTCATGGGAATAGAAGGGGAGAATCTCAACGGCGTCTTCTCCGCCAATGAATACCTCACACGCGCCAACCTCATGCACGGCTACGACGAGGACTACGACACTCCCGTATTCGAGGCGGGGAAAGTCGTGGTGGTAGGTGGAGGCAATGTGGCGATGGACGCTGTCCGCACCGCGAAGCGTCTCGGCGCTGAGGCTGTCATCGTCTACCGACGTTCGGAAGCGGAACTCCCGGCACGCGCCGAAGAGGTGCACCACGCCAAGCAGGAAGGTATCGAATTCCGTATGCTCACCAATCCCGTGCGTGTCCTGGGAGATGAAAACGGCTGGGTGCGCGGACTCGAATGTGTGGAGATGGAACTCGGGGAACCTGATGCCAGCGGGCGCCGGAGCCCGGTGGTGAAAGAGGGAAGCAACTTCGAGATAGACTGCGACGCCGTGATCATGGCGCTCGGCACGAGTCCAAACCCGCTCATCAAGTCCACTACCAAGGGCCTGGATACAAACCGACGCGGATGTATCGTGGCCGACGAGGACGGACGCACATCCCGCCCGGGTGTCTTCGCCGGTGGCGACGCAGTCACCGGTGCCGCCACCGTGATCCTCGCCATGGGTGCCGGTCGACGCGCCGCCCGCGCCATCGACGAGTTCGTGAGATCTAAATCCTGATTCAGCCAATTAGCCCGATAAGACTAATTAGACCTATAAGTAACTCAAGTTTCGCATCTTGAACTTTTTATTGACAATCTTGGTTTTGAGTCAGTTTATTCAGCAATGCTAATCTCAGATAAAAGTTCCGAGACAAACC
>USNC01000231.1 GCA_900555915.1 uncultured Porphyromonadaceae bacterium
GCACTATGTTGCGCGAGGAGTAGTCGGCGAGTTCCGGATTGTGGGTCACGAAAATGATGGTGCGTCCGCGGGCATGCAGTTCCTGGAAGAGATTGAGGATGCTGAAAGAGGTCCGGGTGTCGAGGTTGCCGGTGGCCTCGTCGGCAAGTATGATCACAGGGTCGTTGACAAGAGCGCGCGCTATCGCCACTCGTTGCTGCTGGCCGCCCGACATCTGGTTGCTCTTGTGGTGGATCCGCTCGCCGAGCCCTACGGCCTCGAGGGCGTCTATGGCGCGTTGCCGGCGCTCCCGGGCGTTGACCGAGGGATTGTAGAGCAGCGGGAGTTCCACATTCTCTATGGCTGTCGTCTTCGGCAGGAGATTGTAGTTCTGGAACACGAATCCTATCTTGCGGTTGCGCGTCACGGCCCGCTCGTTGCGGCTCATCGACTGCACCGATATTCCGTCGAGTTCATATTTCCCCGACGTCGGGGTGTCGAGGCAGCCCAGTATGTTCAGAAGAGTTGATTTCCCGGAGCCGGATGTGCCCATGATCGTGACGAACTCACCCTCGTGTATGGTGAACGACACTCCCCGCAGCGCCTTGACTTTCTCTCCTCCCACTATGAACTCCCGCCGCAGATCCTCCACTCGTATTATTTCTTTTTTCCCGTTCATATCCGTATCATTTCTTTTTGTTGCGGCCCGGCGGCTGGGGAGCGAACGGACTCTGTTTGCCATCCTGCCCGCCTTGCGGCTCTCCGGCGGCTGTCTCATATCCCAGTGCCACAGTCTCCCCTTCCCTTAGTCCGTCGGTGATGCTGGTCTTTATTCCGTTGCTCATTCCGGTGGTCACTATTCTGTTCACGAGGCGGTCTCCCTCCACCACCCACACGCTCTGCTGTCCGTCCTTCAGCCGCGATTTCTCTACGGCTTTCCCCGCTGCGGGAAGGTTGTCGGCGTCGGGATGATCCTCCGGCTCGAAAGCGAACGCGTTTGCGGGCAGAAGCAGCACGTTGCTCTCGCTCATGGTGTAGATGGTGAGGTTGGCTGTGAGTCCCGGTATCAGTTTGTGGCCCGGATTGGCCGTGCCCACTATCACCTCGTAGGTCACCACATTGCTCTCGGTGGTGGGGGAGAGGCGCACCTGGGTCACCGTGCCCTCGAAAGTGTCGTCGGGATAGGCATCCACGGAGAAGGTCACTTTCTGGCCCACCTTCACCTGCCCTATGTCGGCTTCGTCCACATTCCCCACTATCTGCATGTTGTCAAGGTCGGCTATGGTGTAGAGGTTGGCCACATTCATGCTCGACACCACTGTCTGTCCCACCTCTACCTCGCGCGATATCACTATTCCGTCGATCGGCGAATATATCTCCGCATAGTTGAGGTTCTTGGCAGCCCGCACACGGTCGGCCACCGCCTTGTCGTAGTTGGCTTTCGACACCTCGTAGTCTTTCTCCGAGGTCTGGAACTCATAGTCGCTTATCAGCTGCTTGTCGTGCAGCGCTTTGTCGCGCAGGTAGTTGTCGCGGTTGTATTCGTAGGTGTAGCGGGCTGAGGCCACATTCGCCTCCGCGCTCTTGTAGTCGCTCTCGAGCACCGTCTTCTCTATTTCCGCTATCAGTTCCCCTTTCTGCACTATTGAATTGTAGTCGGCGTATAGTTTGTCGATAATGCCTGTCACCTGCGTGCCGACATCCACCTGTGTCACTGATTCCACAGTGCCGGTGGCGGTCACGGTCTCGGTAAGCTCTCCTCTCTCCGCCCTGACAGTGTCAAGGCTCACCTGCCGGGGCTTTCCACAGCCACCCAGCATCAGCAGGGCGGGCACGAGCCACGCCATATTGAGTCTGTTCATAAGGATACTTTTGAAGTTCTGTAATATTCTATCATTTTCTGTCCGAGCAGTGCCATATATTTGGCCTGCAGCAGTGCCTGGCGCGCCTCGAGGAGGTTGTTGTGGGCCGTCATCAGTTCCACTGTGTTGACAAGTCCGAGGCGAAACTGCTCATCGGTGAGGTCGGCGCTGAGTGCCGCCGATTTCAACTGCTGTTCGGCGGCTTTATATCGGCTCTGCGCCGACCGCGTGTCGATATACCAGTTCTCGACCGACTGTGCCAGTTGGGTGAGCCGCTGCTCCGCGTCGAGCTGTGCGCCGAGTTGCTGCACTCTGGCCTTGGCCACAGCGGTCTTCGTCTTCTTATTGTCGAGAATTGGAATTGCCACCGTCACCCCGATGTTCTCGCCCCACGACTGTTTCAGCTGGTTTCCCAAAGCGCCGCCCGGAGCGATGCAGGCGGTCCCGATTCCGGCATTGAGCGAGATGCGGGGTTTCCCTCCGGCCCTGGCTATGTCGATGTCGATGCCGGCGCCCTCTTCCTCGAGTCTCAGCCCCTTCAGCCGGGCGTCGGTGTCGATGGCGAGCGTGTAGCTTTCATCCATCGGAGGCAGATCGGCCATCACCTGGGCCTCCTGTATCTGAAGGTCTGCAAGTTCCAGATCGCTCTCTATCCCGAGTTCAAGCAGTTTCTTCAGTTCCATGCGGCGTGTGTCGTAGGTGCCGCGTGCGTTGACGAGGTTGTAGGTGTCCTGTTCGTGTTGGGCGCTGAGTTGCGCGTAGTCCACCTTCGATGCCCGTCCGGCCTCCATGAGCTGGCGCATCCTCTCGGCCTGCGCCCCGCTGAGTCTGGCCGTCTCCTCATAGATGGATATCGCTTCCCGGGCATACATTATGTTCAGATACACCTGAAGAAGGTCTGTGTCCAGCGTGCGCAGTGCCTCTTCCGTGTCCACGCGGCTTTTCTCCGCGTTCAGTTTGTTGCGTTCGATATTTTTCCGGCGCTCCCCGCCGTTCCATATGCTCCAGCCCGCGTCAAGTCCTATCTGGCCGTTGTAGGTGTTTTTCTCGCCGGAGCTCCATGGCATGTTGGAGTATCCGTGTGTGGTGTTGAAATCAAGTGTCGGTTGCCACTGCGCGCGTGACGCCTCCAGGTCGTAGTCGGCGGTCTGCTCGCCGAGCCTCGTTTTCTGAAGCGATATGTTGTGGCTTCTTGCGTAGTCCACACACTCCGAAAAGGACCACACCGAGTCTCCGGCGTGTGAGGCCGCTGCCATCAGCGTGATCAGTAGTGAAGTTGTAGCGGTTCGTTGTCTCATCTTGCGGATTTTTTATGATTTGTCCGCAAAATAAGTCATATTCCAGGCTGCCTGCAAAAAACTTCAACCAACTGGGCTGTCGCTCCAACGAATCCGCTTCCGGCCTACTGTTTCTTCTGGGAGGAGCCGATGGCGTGGCGCATGAGATAGGCGTTGAAGTCGCTTTTGTAGCTGTCGCCGATCGGGATGTAGGTGTCGGCGTCCATTATGATGCGCCCCTTGCTGATGCTCTGCACGCGGTCCATGTTCACGACATACGACCGGTGCACCTGCAGGAAATTCTCCGTGAGCCTCTCTTTTATCGAGTTGAAGGAACTCAGCGTCACCATCGGCTGTCTCTTATACACATCTCCGAGCCCACGAGACACTGAG
>USNC01000232.1 GCA_900555915.1 uncultured Porphyromonadaceae bacterium
TCTACACGCGTAAGATCGTCGGCAGCGTCAGATGTGTATAAGAGACAGTGACTATGCTGTCGGCCACTGGATAGTCGTCCACGATACATTCATATATTGAGGCCGGCGCCTGGTTGCCGTCAAGGCCCAGGCCGGACGTTGCGTTGGCCTGGGGGTCGGCGTCCACAAGAAGCACTTTCTTACCCTCTGTGGCCAGACATGCGCCGAGGTTGAATGCTGTGGTGGTCTTGCCGACTCCTCCTTTCTGGTTTGCGATTGCTATTATCTTACCCATGTTGATTATATATAGGATAATACCCGGCACGCTGTCCGCACCGGAATATTCAAACTGCAAAGTAAACAAAAATTACCGAAATATCCCAATTTCAGCCGACGTTTTTCACAACCATTAACAATTCGGCAGAATTACGCCGAATCGCGCAGCCCGCGTCTACGCCCCGCGCTTCTGCCGCTGTCGGTGCCGGTCGTGTGTATCCGCCCCTACGGCTGGTCCCCGCTCCCTGAAAAACAGGATGGCTGTTTTCCTTCGGGGACGGGGACCATATCTTTTGGTTATGATGTGTCGGGATAGGCTGCCTAAAAGGAGTAGGTGGCGCCCAGGTTGAGATAGACATTGTAGGTGTTCATGTCGATCTTGCGGGTCGAGGGGTTGAGCACGCTCGTCAGGCCCCATCTGAGAGAGGCCTTCACGGCGAGTTCCTTCCATACTTTGCGCGAGGCTCCGAGCATGATGCCGGCGTCTACGCTGCGCAGGTCTGACGAGTAGTCGTATTCCGCTTTCTTTATCGATATCACCGGATGATAGGGATCCTCGCGCATCTTCCCTTCGCTGACTTCTCCTTTAAACGAACGGTGGAGCGCGAAAGCCACATATGGTCCGGCGTCGATCTCCCATTTCGCGTCGGGCCGGAACACGGCGTAGACCGGGATGGTCAGATACGTCAGGCGTGTCTTGTTGCGTATGCGTCCGGTGTAGTAGCCGGTGCGGGTGCCGGTCTCCTCTCCGTCCATTATGTTCATGGTCAGATGGTAGTTGCGCGTGGTTATTTCCGCGTTCATGTTGAGGTTGTCGGCAGACAAGCCGATTCCCGCGCCAAACTTGCTCCCGAGCATCTTCGTGGCGTTGACGCTCAGCGTCAGGTTGGCGCCCGGCGAATATCCGCCTATCGAGCGCACCGAGGCCGGAAGGCCGAGCGGTGTCGTGGCGCCTATGTTGTATCCGATGCCGGCCGACCACTCCACACCCTCGGCTGCCGCCGGGGTTGTGGCGGCAGCGCCCGCGAGAAGAACCAGCGATGCCGCAAGCGTCTTGAATTTCATGTTCATTCGCATATTATTTCTATATCGTCGATGAGGAGTGTGCTGCCTGGCGCTCCGTCGTAGACGTCGCCGTCGCAGCTCGATGAGAACATCACTGCCAGGTTGTAGGCTCCGTCGCGCAGCCCGGCCGCGTCCGGTTCGGTGAGATACTCGAAGGGAAGGTCAAACTCCACGTATCCCTCGCCCGGTGTGTCGCCCCCGGTCAGTTCGGCCTTCGCAACTATGTTGGGGCTGTCCTTGATGGTGTAGCCGTCGAGATGACGCGTGGATTCGTCTGTGGCATACAGCACGGCGCGGATGCGGAACTCGTCGGGTGTGCCCGAAACGTATTTCATGCCGCCCGAACGGTATTTGTACCAGCCCCGGAAGCGCAGCGGCTTCTTCATGAAGGGAAGTCCGAACTGTGTAGATTCGCGCGGGTCGTATTTCGAGGCGTCGAACTGCCCTATGAAGAGGCTGCCCGAAGCGATCGGCTTAGAGATCTCCGGAGTGGTGCGTGTCACGAGTTTCGCCGCCGTAGTCCCGCCGTGGGCCTCGGTGGTGGGCTGCGTCGGAAACACCGTGTAGTCGTCGTGCTTGTCGGTAAGGAAGTTATACACCTCGTTGCCGCTCGCCCATATATACAGGTCTGACTCTCCCTGCTCGCGTCCCAACTGCTCGTAGGGCATCATGTATCTCATGCGTTCGGGCTGCATCCAGTGCTCGAAACCGAACGATGTCGGTATCTCGTTGAGCGTCACGGTGACGGTGTACGTCCGCACCCATTCGCCGTCTTCCGACGTCACCTCAAACCGGCGTGCCGCCGAATAGTCAGTCACTCCGGCCGGGTCGGGCGTGATGGTAGCCCCCTCCGAGAGTGTGAAGTCGAGGGTAAGGTCGGAAGGGTCGAGATATGGTGTGCCATACACGTCGATGCTTCCCCAGTGCTCCACTATCTTGAGCACCTGCTCGTTGCTCGTGGCTACACTGACGATGTCTGCCTCGATGTTGGGCTCTGCATCTTTGATGCAGCCTGTGGCGGCGAGAAGCGCACCACAGGCTGCAGCATACATTTTGAATCGCATGTCGGGATTACTGTTGCGGAGCCTGACGCAGGGCTACCTTGCCGTCGGCTGCGATAAATTCGGTAGTCGTGATTTTCTTGCCGGTGGCGCCCCATTGGCCGAGTGCGACCACGCAGATGTATTTCTGCATGTTGGCCATGATTTCCTGCACGCTCACGCTGGCGTCTACAGGCAGAAGCTTGCGCAGCGAGTGGGGATAGTCGTCGGCGAAGACCATATTGCGGTAGAGCACCATCACGCCCTTGCCCCACGATTCGCCGTCCCATTCAAGCACGTTGTAGTCGTTGGCGGCCGCAAGTTCCTTGATCTTGGCATAGTCTGCCGAATTTTTGTCGGCAAGCAGATAGTTGGCGAATCCGTTGGCGTCGATCTTTGTCTGATAGTCGGAGATGGCGAGCGGTGTGTAGGTCTGGCTGTTGCCTACGCACACCGACCAGTAGCGCATGTCGGAGGTGTTGAACTCGGCGGGCGACGAGGGGAAGCTCGGGGCCTTGAAGTTGAAGAGGATCACCTCGTTCTGTTCGAGGGCGTTGCGGGTGTAGCAGTATTCCGCCGGACCGTTGGGATATGCGTAGGAGAAGGGTGCGCGGAAGAAGTTGACGTTGGCGCTCGGGTTGAAGGCGCCGCCGGGTATGGCCATCTCGCCGCGGAGCGCGCTCGCTATGCGCGCGGGGGCCTCGGTGAATTCACCTGTCGTCACATTGATCGCCTTTACAGAGGGCATCGCCACTCCTCCCTTGATGTCGGGCTGCGGTATGTAGTAGCGCAGTATGGTGCACACTTTCTTCACGTCGGCGTCAAACCATATCACATTGTCCTTGCCTGCCGATACCGAGGCCGGTGCGTCGGTGGGGAGCACGTAGATCTCATATTTCTGGTGCTTCGCTCCGGATGCGGTCACGAAGGGGTTCTCGTTGCCGGCCTTGGCCTTGATGTCCACGTCGAGGAGGCTGAAGCCCTTTTCGCAGTAGCTTGTCTGCTCGTCGTCGTCATATACGTTGTAGCTCAGGAAGCGGGCGTCGGGAAACTCCCCTTCGATCACGAGGCCGAGGTCCGGATTCTCGCCGGCGTCAAACGTATATTCCCAGTAGTATGCGAAGTGGTCGGG
>USNC01000233.1 GCA_900555915.1 uncultured Porphyromonadaceae bacterium
CGCTCAGTGTCTCGTGGGCTCGGAGATGTGTATAAGAGACAGACCTTCGCCATCCGGAAGAGGCGGAAGCTGCCGACCGGAACAAGACACGGCGTCTTGACAGTGTGATAATAGGAATGGACATACCGCGCGAGGCGCGCCGCGACAGAATATCCCGCAGGCTTGAGGCGCGAATGAAAGAAGGTATGGCCGACGAGATAAAGCGGCTTCTTGACTCGGGTATAAAGGCCGAAGACCTGATATATTACGGACTTGAATACAAATATGTCACTCTCTACGTGACAGGCAGACTCAGCCACGAAGAAATGCTGCGCCAACTTGAAATCGCCATCCACCAGTTTGCCAAACGGCAGATGACATGGTTTCGCGGCATGGAACGCCGGGGCTTCCACATACACTGGCTTCCCTACGACATGAGCACAGAAGAGTTTGTGGACGCAGTTAAAAATATAGCAAATTAGATAAGAAAAGTTTGGGAGAATGGCGCAAAATTGCTAATTTTGCATTCAAGACCCCGTTCATAAAATTTCAGAAACCGCGGGGCGGTTTTGTTACCAGACATGATACTTGCAAGCATATTTGACGCATCAGAGTTTTTCCAGTGGTTTGTGGAGAACGCAAACTACCTCTTCGTATTTGTCTTCATGACAATCGAGAGCAGTTTCATACCGTTTCCGAGCGAAGTAGTGGTGCCTCCCGCAGCCTACCTCGCCTGCACCAATACGGGCGCCGGCGGCGACATGAACATCTTCCTCGTAGTGGTGATGGCAACACTTGGAGCACTCTGCGGCGCATTCATCAATTATTTTCTCGCTCTTTGGGTCGGCAGGCCGATAGTGTACGCCTTCGCCGACAGCAAATTCGGTCATGCCTGTCTGATAGACAGGGCGAAAGTGGATAAAGCGGAAGCATATTTCGACAAGCACGGCGCCGTATCCACCTTCGTGGGACGCCTGATACCGGCGATAAGACAGTTGATTTCGATACCGGCCGGACTCTCGCGCATGAACATAGGAATATTCGCGTTATTCACATTCCTCGGTGCCCTGGTCTGGAACGGAGTGCTCGCCGGTCTCGGCTACTGGCTGTCGCTTCATGTGAGTCCGGACGAACTCTTCGACAAGGTGGAGCAATACAACGGCTATCTTACCTATGCAGGCTATGGAATATTGCTCATATGCGTGCTCTACATACTCTACAACGCTTTTCTAAAGAAAAAAAACTGATCTGCCATGAAGGTATCTCCGTCGCTGCTTGCAGCAGACTTTCTGCATCTCGACAAGGAAATAGAGATGATCAACAGTTCGGAAGCTGATTTCCTGCATCTTGACGTTATGGATGGAGTGTTTGTGCCGAATATCTCATTCGGTTTTCCAGTGCTCAAAGGAGTTGCCGGCGCATGTGTGAAGCCGCTCGACGTGCATATGATGACGGTTAATCCGGAAAAATGGATATCTCAGGTCAGGGATCTCGGAGCCACGATAATGAACGTGCATCAGGAAGCGTGCCTTCATCTCTACAGCACCGTTCAGCACATACACGAGGCGGGAATGAAGGCAGGCGTCACACTCAATCCGGCCACGCCGGTGGAGACACTTACCGAGATAATAGACCAGATCGATCTTGTACTGCTGATGTCGGTGGAGCCCGGATTCGGAGGGCAGCCGTTTATCCGCCACACCCTTGAAAAGACAAGACGCCTCAAGGCATTGCGCGACTCAAGCGGATCGAAAGCGCTGATAGAAGTGGACGGAGGGGTGAATGCCGTCACCGGCGCCGAACTTTGTGAGGCAGGGGCTGACGTGCTCGTGGCAGGAAGTTACGTGTTTTCCAATCCGGATCCCTGCAAAGCGATACGCACGCTGAGGCAGCTTTCCTGACCGAGGATGGCTGAAGAAGGCTGGGCCGGTCCCCCAGTATATGCATAATCTTCAAGTTGAGTTTGCGAAACTTGAATAAATCAATACCAATACCCATGAAAAAACTACGACTTACCGGTCTGATCGCATTCGCGGCAACGGTAGCACTGACGGCATTGACAGCCGGATGTAACCACGACAAAGAACCGGAAGCCGACGGCAACCACCGTCATGACCGAGACAAAAGGGCGACAGTCTATAAAATGGCCCTGTCGCTTGGCGGCGACTATGTAGACCAGACAGAGGAACCACTGAGCCGCGCCGAAACCTCTGAAAAGCCATATATCGGAATCAATGTCACCAGGAGGGATAAAAACTCCAGGGTAGACACCGGGGAAGAGAAATATGCCTTCGGAGTCTTCACCGACAGGAACAACATCTCAATCGATCTGATCGGAGGATATGTCTACTCTTTCGAAGCGACGACAGTGACCGACAACACCGACAGGTTTAATTTCAGCAATTCGGAAGCTAATCTCAGGCATCCTTTCCACCGCAAAGACGGAGATGGCTCCACGGTGGGCTACCCCGCATCCGAGATTGGCAATTTCATATACGATTATCTGCCCAACGGATTTCCAAACGGCAACACCGGAGCGTACCTGACGGAACTTTCCTCGGGAAAGATGGACATAATATCATCCGACCAGGATAAAACCGCTGCGGAAAGGCTGACAATGATGTATCCGCGTGTGCACAGATACTACGGCACAGCCGGCGATATAGATCCGGAAGAGATCGCGAAAACCAAAGAGCCGATAAGAATCAGTCTCTCCTACAAATGTTTCGGAATAAAAATCGATGCGACGGAAATACCGGAAAATACGACAGTGACATGGGAAGACATCTCAGACTATCCGCGCACGGATAGCCCCGACATGCACCACCTGCGTTTCCCGGCCGGCCTGACACTCGGCAAAGACGGGCAACATGAGACACAGTGGGAAGATATCTACAGTCTCAAAGACCTCAGGAGCAATGATCCGGTCACGTTCAGACTGCGCTTCACCTGGGACAAGGGATATTACGAATACAAGACTTTTGAGAGCGATATAACCGTAAACCCCAAGACCAAGACCGTATTGAAAATAAAGATAGACGGAAGCGCCAACACAGGACATACAGGAAATATCATACTTGAGGAGGGATCGTCGGATCTTGACGAGGTAGAGCAGGAAGTGACTAAACCGTGACAGCACGCAGGTAATCAGTGTCATTTCCTGAGCGGAGTCTTACGGCGTGCCGGACGTGCGAAAAATTCGTGGAAGAGACTGCTCGATGTGATGACCCTGTCGCGAGTCTCCACGTCATGGCGCAGCCTGTCGCTCATGTCGGGCGACTGCTTGCCACCGGGATTTGCTACGCAGCCGATGAGCACCAGCACCAGCACCATCGACGCCAGAAGCACTATCACCAGTATTATTTTCAAGACAGTCACCATAATCATTGGTCTTACATTCGGGTTGAAGTATTTATAATCCAAGGAAGCCGCAGACACGCGACTTTCCGCTCACTATTCAAACAAACAGCCGGACCTGTCTCTTATACACATCTGACGCTGCCGACGATCTTA
>USNC01000234.1 GCA_900555915.1 uncultured Porphyromonadaceae bacterium
GATCTACACGCGTAAGATCGTCGGCAGCGTCAGATGTGTATAAGAGACAGCCCTGCAACAGGGGCTTCAATCTTAAATAAAATGAACTACCAACAGACACTTGAATGGCTTTTCGGCCAGCTTCCGATGTTTTCCCGTACAGGGGCGGCCGCCTACAAACCAGGTCTACAGACAAGCCATGACCTCGATGCCCACTTCGGACATCCACACAGAAAATTCAAAAGCATCCACATAGGAGGCACCAACGGGAAAGGAAGCACGAGCCATATGATAGCGTCGGTGCTCCAGAGCCAGGGCTACCGCACAGGCCTCTACACCTCGCCTCACCTCGCCGACTTCCGCGAGCGTATCCGCGTAGATGGAAAGATGATAGGCAAGGAAGACGTCACTGATTTCGTGGAGCGTTTCCTCGCAGGCGGATATGAAGGACATCCGAGTTTCTTTGAACTGACCATGATGATGGCCTTCGACTATTTCGCCAGAGAGAAGGTGGACTACGCGGTGATCGAGGTCGGCATGGGCGGGCGTCTCGACTCCACCAACATTATCACCCCGATACTGAGCGTAATCACCAACATATCGAAAGACCACACTCAGTTTCTCGGAAAGACTCTCGAAGCGATAGCCACGGAGAAAGCCGGCATCATCAAGACCGGCGTGCCGGCGGTGGTGGGAGAAGCCGAAGGGGAGATAAGGGAAGTGTTTGAGCAGCGCGCCAGCGAGACCGGCACCACTGTGCTCTTCGCAGGCGATCTGCATCCGCTGCAACGATGCGTGGAGAATCCGGAAGGGGGATTCGACTGCGGGAGTCCGGTGTGCGGAAGTTTCCATTGCGATCTGAGCGGTGACTATCAGAAAAAAAACATTGAGACGGTGCTGACCGCGCTATGCGAGATGCGGCGGATCGGGATAGAAATCACCGATCAAAGCGTGCGGGAGGGAATCGCCAATACGTGCTCCCAGACCGGACTTGCCGGGCGATGGATGAAAATATCCGACCATCCTCTTACCATATGCGACACCGGACATAACGAGGCAGGGCTGCGCCACACCATGGGCCAGCTCGAACGCACTGCCGAACGACGCGGAGGGCGGAAGCACCTCGTTATCGGGTTCGTAGCCGACAAAGCCATCGACGACATCATCGGTCTGCTTCCTGCCGACGCAACGTACTATCTGACCAATGCCGCGATACCGCGTGCTCTCCCGGCCGATGAATTGCTCGCCAAATTCAGACAGCACGGATTGGACGGCACCGTCTATGCCACACCGAAGGCTGCGGCTGCAGCTGCCACTGCCGCCGCAGCCCCGGCCGATGTGGTCTACATAGGAGGAAGCACATTCATAGTGGCTGACTATCTGGGAGACTGACACAGCCCGCAACGCACTGACCCAATGACAAATCCGGGCGGCAACATCAGTGGATGTTGCCGCCCGGAGGCTTTTCTTCATTTTGATGCCGGAATCAATCTTCCGGAGTCTCCTCTTTGGAACTGCGTTCGGAGCGGGTCTTGTTTTTGGTCTGGGCCGAATTCATATCGCTTTCCTCATGCAGGAAAATTTCCTTGCCGTCGCCATCTATGACGCGATACTGCAGATATGCCAACGACTCGTCGGGAACCACCTTCAGACCTCTGCCAAACCGGCGACGCCACTTTCCATAAAGAGAAAACATCCCTTTCTTGATGTAGGCGTCGACATACGGATGCACATACATGGTAAACTTCCTGACGTTGAAATTCTGGGTAAGATACTCGAGTTTCTCCTCCAGCTTATCGGTAAAGAGCAGCGACGGCTGCACCTCCCCTTTTCCGAAACATGAAGGACACGACTCCTCGGTGGTGATGTCAAGAGCCGGACGCACACGCTGGCGGGTGATCTGCATAAGTCCGAACTTCGAGAGCGGAAGTATATTATGCCGCGCGCGGTCTTTCGACATCATGTCGCGCATATGCTCCACGAGTTGCTGCCTATGCTCCGCCTGCGCCATGTCGATGAAGTCTACCACGATTATTCCGCCCATGTCCCTGAGCCGCAGCTGGCGGGCTATTTCATCGGCAGCCCTGAGATTGACATCGAGCGCGTTGGTCTCCTGATCCTGTGAAGCCTTGCTGCGGTTGCCTGAATTGACATCTATGACATGGAGAGCCTCTGTATGCTCGATGATCAGATAGGCACCTGACTTGAACGACACTGTCTTGCCGAAAGCCGACTTTATCTGGCGCGTGATATTGAAATGATCGAACATCGGGATATCCTTCGCATAGAGCTTCACGATTTCCTTACGCTCCGGAGCGATGAGCGACACATAGTTCTGTATCTGCTCGAATATCTCGGCGTCGTTGACATACACGCTCTCAAACGAAGGGTTGAAAATGTCGCGTATCACGCTTACCGCTCTTGAATCCTCTTCATAGACAAGTGCCGGAGGTGTGCTTATCTGCATTTTAGCCACAGCCGATTTCCAGGCCTCAACGAGGGTGCGAAGTTCATTGATTAGTTCCGCCACTCTTTTGCCTTCGGCTGAAGTGCGCACTATCACTCCGAATCCTTTGGGCTTTATGCTGCTGATGACATGGCGAAGTCTGACTTTCTCTTCAGACGACTTAATTTTTTGAGAGATCGAGATTTTATTGCCGAAAGGTATCAGCACCATAAACCGGCCCGTGAGCGACAGTTCTGTGGTCAGTCTGGGGCCTTTTGTGGAGATAGGTTCCTTGGCAATCTGCACGAGCAGTTTCTGGCCGGGCTGGAGCACGTCGGATATTCGGCCCTGCTTTGGAATGTCGGGCAACGCCGGCAGGGAAGAGATGTCCGGCGTCTCGTCAGGATTGTCGAACGCCTTTTTCAGCAGTTCGGAATAGGTGGAGAACTGCGGGCCAAGGTCAAGGTAATGAAGAAAAGCGTCTTTTTCGTAGCCGACATCTACAAACGCGGCATTCAGACCCGGCATAAGTTTCTTCACCTTGGCGACATACAGGTCGCCTACGGAGTAGACCACATTGCGGCTCTCCTTCTGCAAAGAAACGAGTCGCGAGTCTTCGAGCAGGGCTATGGATATTTCCTTTGGCTGCACATCGACGAAGAGTTCGCTTTTCAAAGATTCCATTTGGTTGAGATAATATTAATGATAATAAAAAAAGGAAAGCCGAGCATGGCATGAGAATTGACCCATCCATCCGGCTTGTCCTTGTGCTACGCAGCCTCTGTCTGGAAGTGTGCTGCGGGGCTGAGCTATGTCGGTGAAGACATCCGGGCAAAACCGGATTATTTCTTCTTGTGACGATTCTTTCTCAGTCTTTTCTTACGCTTGTGCGTCGCCATCTTGTGGCCTTTTCTTTTCTTTCCGCTGGGCATAATTGTTTATATTTAAAGATTTCTATAGTTTTGATGTGACTTCTGTCTTATTTCACAAGTTCGAGAAACACTTTCGACGGCTTGAACGCCGGAATCTTGTGCTCCGGGATCTTGATCGATACG
>USNC01000235.1 GCA_900555915.1 uncultured Porphyromonadaceae bacterium
GAGATCGCTCAGTGTCTCGTGGGCTCGGAGATGTGTATAAGAGACAGGTCCGGCCTGCTTCACCTTGGCCACGTCGATCTCCACGAGATACTGCGGGAAGGTGGGGTTGAAGGTGGAGTAGGCCATCTGGATCTCGGGCTGCTGGTTGAGGGCGCCGATAAATTTCTGGTAGATGCCGAAGAACTTGTCGAGCGAGCCGCCGGTCTTGTCCTCAAGCTTGAGCTCAAAACCGTTGGTGGCGGAGTAGCCCGAGATCATAGGAGGCTGGAAGAACATGATGTTGGCGTCCTTGATAGGCATGCACATGCCGTAGAGCTGCTGCACGATGGCGCCTGCTGTCTGGTTCTTGCCCGGACGTTCGTCCCATGGCTTGAGCTTGATGATAAACGAGCCGTAGGTGTTGCCCTGGCCGCCGATGAAGGAGTAGCCTGTGATGGCGGTGCGGCTTTTCACCTCTGGAATCGAGCCGATGATGGAGTCTACCTTGTCCATCATGGCCTGGGTGCGTTCCTGTGATGTCGCGGGCGGCATGGTCACTGCTCCCATGATTGTGCCGGTGTCCTCATTGGGCACAAGGCCGGTAGGGGTGATCTGCATCAGCCATACGAGCACTGCGATCGAGGCGGCGACTGTGCCGAAGGAGATGAGCTTGTGGTTCACAAACCATTGTGTGGCCGTCTTGTACTTGCCAAGCAGAGCGTCGAACGAGACGTTAAACCAGTAGAAGAACCGCTTGAGGAAGCTCATCTTCTCTTTTTTGCCTTTCGCGGACATGTCTACATTGTAGCCGCCTTCCGGCACTTCCTCATTGTCCTCTGTCTTGTGGGGCTTGAGGAAGAGGGCGCAGAGCGCGGGCGAGAGGGTAAGCGCGTTGATCGCGGAGAGGCCGATCGCCATAGCCATTGTCAGACCGAACTGTCGGTAGAAGATACCGGAGGTGCCGCTGAGGAACGATACCGGGATGAACACGAGCATCATCACAAGGGTGATGGAGACAAGTGCTCCGCCGATCTCGCTCATCGCGTCGATGGAGGCCTTGCGTGCCGATTTGTAGCCCTGGTCGAGCTTGGCGTGCACCGCCTCCACCACCACTATCGCGTCGTCGACCACAATCGCGATCGCAAGCACGAGGGCGGAGAGGGTGAGGAGGTTGATGGTGAAGCCGAAGATATAGAGGAGGAAGAACGTGCCGATGAGGGCCACCGGAATGGCGATCATAGGTATGAGAGTGGATCGGAAGTCCTGGAGGAAGATGAATACTACGATAAACACGAGGATGAACGCCTCGATGAGGGTCTTGATCACCTCGTGGATGGAGGCGAAGAGGAAGTCGTTCACGCTCATGGTCGTCTCGATGATCATCCCTTTCGGAAGATCGGCGCGTGCCTTGTCCTGCAGCTTCTCGATATTCTCGATCACTTCCGTAGCGTTCGATCCCGCCGACTGGAAGATGATACATGCCGATCCCACATGGCCGTTGTCGCGGTTGGCGAAGCCGTAGCTCAGTTTGCCGAGTTCCACGTCGGCAACATCGCCGAGGCGGAGTATCTCTCCATCTTTTGTGGCGCGGATCACTATGTCTTCAAATTCCGATTCTTCCTGAAGGCGTCCCTTGTAGCGCAGGGTGTACTGGAAGGTCTGGTTGCCCTGCTCGCCGAAAGCACCGGGGGCGGCCTCTATGTTCTGCTCGGCGAGGGCTGCGGTGATATCGGTCGGCATCAGGCCGTACTGCGCCATGACGTCAGGTTTGAGCCATATGCGCATCGAGTAGTCGGCGCCGAAGGCCATGGCCTCGCCGACGCCGGGCACACGCTTGATCTCGGGAATGATGTTGATCGACATGTAGTTGTCGATAAACTGGCTTGTGTAGGTGTCGGTCTCGTCGAAGAGCGACATTACCATAAGCATGGAGCTCTGGCGTTTCTGTGTGATGACGCCCACCTGGTTCACCTCCGACGGCAGGAACGCCGCGGCTTTCGCCACTCGGTTCTGAACGTCTACGGCTGCCATGTCCGGGTCCATGCCCTGCTTGAAGTAGACCTGGATCTGGGCCGATCCGTTGTTGGAGGCTGAGGAGACCATGTAGTCCATGTTCTCAGCGCCGTTGATCTGCTCCTCAAGAGGGGCGATCACCGAGTTGAGCACCGCCTGTGCCGACGCTCCTGTGTAGGTCGTGGTGACTGAGATTGTCGGTGGTGCGATATCCGGGTATTGCTCGATTGCGAGGCTCGAGAGGCCGAGGATACCGAAGATGACGATGAAGATCGAGATCACCGTCGACAGCACCGGCCTGTTTATGAATCTGTCTAATTTCATTGCTTGTTCATTTTGCTTCCGTCTCGCCAATCCGAAGTGATATTATAAGCCATAAATCTAAGGCTTATAGCCTATAGCCTATAGCCTAAAGCCTAAAGCCTAAAACCTAAAAATACAACCTCAAATTTCGCGAAGCGGAATTTGAATCATTTTTTAGGTGTGATTGTCATGCCGTCTTTCACAGAGGAACCTACGCCTTCGATCACGATAACATCGCCTGTTTTCAGACCGTCTGTCACTATGTAGTTCACACCGTCGTTCTTGGAATCGATGTGGATTGGGGTCTGGTGCACTTTCGAGCTGTCGCCGACTACGTAGACAAACTTCATGTCCTGAATCTCGAATGTGGCTTTCTGCGGGATGGTGATCACGCCGCGGTTGATTGTGGGGATGAGCACCTGGCCGGTGTTGCCGCTGCGCAGCATGCCGTTGTTGGGGAACGCTGCTTTCACAGCCGCGCTGCCGGTGGAGGGGTCAAGCACTCCGGAGATCGACACTATGCGGCCCGGCTGGCTGTAGGTCTCGCCGTTGGCGAGTTTCAGCTGCACTGCGGGCAGAGAGTCGAGCACCTGCGCGATGCTCTTGTTGCCGTTGTCGGTAAGTGTCAGTATCTCTTTCTCTGTCATGGAGAAATATGCCTCCATCTGTCCGTTGTCGGAGAGAATGGTCAGCAGGGTGGACGGGCTTACGAGTGAGCCTTCCTTATTGTCGATGGTGCCTACCACGCCTGCGGCCGGAGCTTTCACGAGCGTGTAGCTCAGGTTCTTTTCAGCCGAGCGAAGATTTGCCTGGGCCTGTCCCAATTGGGCTTTCGCTGCGTTGAGCTGGTCTACGCTTGTCTGATATGCAGATGCGGATATGATGTTCTTGTCAAGCAGAATCTTGTTGTTGTCGGCGTTGGTCTGCGCTGTGTTGACGCTTGCCTGCGCCACTGCCACTGCCGCCTTGGCTGCGTCTACGGCTGCCTGGAGCTGCACCTGGTCGATTGTGAAAAGAAGTTGGCCTGCGGCTACGCGCTGTCCTTCCTTTACGTGGACTTTTGTGAGAAATCCGGATATCTGCGGACGTATCTCTACGTCATTCTTTCCGTGAAGGGTTGCCGGATAGCTGTCTCTTATACACATCTCCGAGCCCACGAGACACTGAGCGATCTCGTA
>USNC01000236.1 GCA_900555915.1 uncultured Porphyromonadaceae bacterium
CGAGATCGCTCAGTGTCTCGTGGGCTCGGAGATGTGTATAAGAGACAGGTCAAGGCCAGTGAAAAATATGCGGTCAGATTCAGAGGTTTTCGACCGTCTGGTCCACTTCGGACCACTTGGTGACATTGAAAGTGGCGTCGGCCCAGCTTCCGGCCGAAGTCTCCCCTTCGAGCGACGCACCGGCATCAGCAGGGGCAAGCATCGATTCGGAAGGCGCGCCGAGGCGACTCAGCGAATTGAGTTGAATCTTATAGAAGCGGTTTCTTAAGATGCGGTATTTTGAAGAAAGGTCTGCCGCTGAATCGTCGGCAATGTTTATCCGGTAGTAGACCGTTGCATTCTCATAACACAGCAATTTATAACTGTAGCCACTAACTTCATTGCCAAGTTCTGGATGTGATGCTTTGTATTGATCCGCAGACTGCTTATCGGCTATACATATGATCTCTCTTTTCGACCCTCTATAGAAATCTACAATATTGCCGTCGGGCGACATAAGAGCATATACATAGAATGTCGGGGGATTCGAAAAGTTATAATTTGGTTCAGGGTTAGGAATGTTATTACCACCCATAACGTAAAGTTCAGTCGGCACAGCGCGCAGTCTGACACAGACGAAAGTGGTGTTGCCGGATTTCGGTTCGGCAACTATATTTTCCGACATATATTGGCATCCGTCTGGCTGGAAAGATTTTGTCTGGACTGGCAGATAAGCAGAAGCCTGATTGTCGAATGTGTATGTGTCGTATGTGCCGGCAGGCGAGGCCTCGTCGGCGAATGAAGTACGCACGGGAGTTCCATCCGAAACGAGCCTCATCTCATCATTGGTCTGAAAAACTTTGAAACTTGTTTCAATTAAATTCGCGAATCCCAGTTCCGAGGGCAAAGTCAAACCGTCGGCTTTCACCTGCACCTTGGCGACAAGACGCTCCAGATTAATGGTGAACCTGTTGGATTCGGGTATATTCAACGGCGATGAGGAATTCTGTATTGCACCGATCTCGGTTTTACCTGCCATGACAAATCCGTCGTCTTTCTTCAATTGCGGCAGCGTAGAATCAAATATCTCGCTCTCGAAATTATCAAGCGTCATATCCTGAACGGGAGTGAACAGTTCACCGGCAGTCACCGCATATATCGTTTTCCGGCCAGGAGAAGCCTGAATGATAACCTTGCCATTGCTCACAGCGACATCATTGTGGGTATCCTCAAGCACTCCGTTGACACCGAACACGTAGAGATTCACCTTCGACAGTTTCTCTTCCTCGGGAGTGGCAGAGGCGTCGGCACGAGTCATAGAGACGTTGAAATCAAGTTCGACATATGATTTTCCCCCCTTGGTGTCGAGATAACCGATAGGATTGGGATCGCTCGCGCATCCGGCAAGCACTGCTGTCACCGACGATGCGATCACAAACGAGATGACACATTCATTTAATTTCATGGCTTTAAGGGTTATATTAGTTTTTGCGAATTTAATAAAACCACACCATATTTAAAAACACAACCGTTAAAAAAAACGCCTAAAGATATATAATGCAAAGCAATAAGACTACGCAAGATAAAAATGTATCATCCTAAACTTAATTTTCCGGCGTCAGGACGCCGCGATACTGTAGAGTTTCGGCACCCCTCCCGCCCGGAGGAGGGGGACAACCTATGGCAAGACACAGGGGCCGACATTTTTCATGTCGACCCCTGCATATGATTGAAGTAGCCACAACTTTATAGCAGGCTTGCGGAGCGGCGGATGAATTCTGACAGAGCCGCGCCTTTTAGAAGACCGCTCTGAAGGAGCGCCAGGTCTATGATCTGCCTCACTTTAGGCTGACCTGCCGCATATTTGCCGACCTCATCCTCAAGACGGCTGCGGAGTTCGGCAATCCTTTCGTTCTGCCGCTTCATTTCCGGCACATCCTCCTTCTTATCCTGAGCATCTTTGGATGCCTTGGCTATCTCTTCGTTGAGAGATGCGATCTCGGAAAGGATGCTTCCGGTCTCGGCGCCGATTGCGCTCTGTGTGCCGGCAATGATTGATTTCACAGCAGGCTGATCAGTATTGACAGTCAGCGAGTAGTTTGCCGGCATGTCACCGTAGAACGACATACCGGGCTGCATTGCCGCCATGTCTTTCATACGGCGCATGAACTCATTCTGGGTGATTGTGGCCGGAGCCGCATCAGCGGAGATCGATTCGAATCCGACCATGAACTGAGCGTTGTCGATTTCAGGAATCTGAGTCTTGAAAAGCAGGGTAAGCACTTCAGTCTGATCGGCATCAAGTCCGGTAGCCTTGTCATCGCTCTTACGGATAAGACGCTCGGGGGTGTCGCTGTCGACACGAACGAACCCTACATTCTCAAGTTTTGACTCAAGGAGTCCCACCATGTGCGGTTCGAGCTGTCCGTCAAGAAGAAGCACGCTGTAGCCTTTGCCTTCGGCAGCCTGGATATAGCTGTGCTGGGCAGTCCTGTCAGTGGCGTAGAGATATACCAGACGCCCGTCCTTATCTTTCTGCTCCCCTTCCACGAGAGTATGATACTCATCGAGAGTGAAATACTTTCCGTTGACATCCTTGAGCAGATAGAACTTTCTGGCCGATTCGAAGAACTTCTCATCGGTGAGCATACCATATTCTATGAAGACCTTGATATCGTCCCATTTTTCTTCAAAAGCCTTGCGGTCGCTCTTGAACATTGAGTCGAGTTTCTCGGCCACTTTCTTGGAGATATATCCTGAAATCTTCTTCACCGCGGTGTCGGCCTGCAGATAACTTCTGCTGACATTGAGCGGGATGTCGGGCGAATCTATCACACCCTGCATGAGAGTCATGAACTCCGGCACCACACCTTCCACCTGGTCGGTGACATAGACCTGGTTGCAATAAAGCTGGATACGGTCTTTGCGGACATCAAACTCATTCTTGATTTTCGGGAAGTAGAGAATACCTGTAAGGGTGAATGGATAGTCCACGTTAAGATGGATCCAGAACATGGGATCATCCTGTCCGGGCATTAGTTCGTGGTAGAACTTCAGATAATCCTCATCCTTCAGATCTGCGGGCTTCTTAGTCCACAAGGGTTCGGTGGCGTTTATCACCTTGTCCTTGTCGGTATCGGTCATCTTGCCGTCTTTCCATTCCTGCACTTTGCCGGATATCACCGGGACGGGAAGGAAGCGGCAATACTTGGAGAGAAGTGTATCGATGCGCGCCTGCTCGAGAAACTCCTTGCTGTCTTCGTCGAGATAAAGAGTGATCTCGGTGCCGCGGTCGGCCTTTTCGCATTCCTCCATAGTGTATTCAGGACTTCCGTCGCAAGTCCAGAGCACCGCCTTTGCTCCTTCCTTATATGAGCTGTCTCTTATACACATCTCCGAGCCCACGAGACACTGAGCGATCTC
>USNC01000237.1 GCA_900555915.1 uncultured Porphyromonadaceae bacterium
GGGTGCAGATGGAAGTATTCAACCTCGACGATGACTCGGAGTTTGCGGCATTTGCCAAAGGCAACCGCAGATCGCTGACCGTGAAGGGTACGAATCTCACGGTGGAGTATGACGACATGAAGCGCGTAGGCATAGCGTTCTCAAAACTCGGCGCAAGCAAGGCCATCTCCGCCGGCGCTTACGCGTTCGCGCTGTCGATGATCGACAAGGCTGCACACAAATAAGCAACGCTCTAATTGTCTGCGCATTCCCGCATATCAAGATATGAATTTTGCCGTAATGAATACACTTGCACATGGCCGGAATCCGGATTAAGACACGGAGACGGATATGTATCGTCAGCCGCCGTAAATGTATATACAGACGCATGAGTACAGATTTGGCCGCGATAAGCTACAAGAGTGATTTGATTTTTCACTTATTTTGCAGGTGTAAAGGCGAGCGTATCACCCCGCTGCCGACGGCCACCGCACAAGCTACCGGCGCAGACGGAAGATGACTGACCTTGACGACAATGACAGACGACAAGATTTTTATGCAGAAGTTTTAGTTATAGAAATTCAGGTTAACATTAAAGGTTCAATGTAAATTAACGATTGAGAGTTGCGCAGAGTAAGATTTTAAGGTAAAAAGATTGTAATAAATTCGGTGTTTGAAAAATAATTATAAACCAACATCATAAGAATTATGAAATTGAAAAGACTCTTCAATCGCCTGGGACTGGCGTCCCTGATAGGACTCCTGTCCTTCCTTGCCGTCGGCTGCTCCGACAGTGACGACGTCATCAGAGACATGATCGTAGGCAACGGCACCCTCAGCGGAACAGTTACCGATGAGAACAACCAGCCTTTGGCGGAAGTGACCGTCACGGACGCCTCGTCATCAAAAACGGCCGTCACCTCAGCCGACGGACATTATTCCCTTTCCGACATACCTCTCCACAGCGAGGGTCAGATAGTAAATTTCGAGAAAGAAGGATACGAGACGGTATCGATCACACTCGTGCCCTCCAAGTTCAAGGGAGGAACAGCGACAGCCGATGTGCAGATGACATACGCCAACGCTGTCATCAAGGGACACCTTACCGATTCGCGCAACAATGACAAGCCGCTCGAAGGAGCCCTTGTCAGCGTCAGCGCCACCAAATCGGCCGTCTCCGACGCCGACGGTTACTACGAGATCACAGGACTCGCCCTCAGGGACTATACACTTACCATCACCAAGACCGACTACCCCGTGATCACTGCCACCATAAGCGCCGGCGACTTCAACGACGGTGTGGCTGTATTCGACGCACGCATGGGCAGCGTGGAACTGCTCAAAGGTCTGACCATCGACGACCTGCGCAAGGCTCCGAGATGGTACAACAACGAATACAAGGGAGGCCGCAACGCCGATGCCTATCCGATGTTTGACTGGGCCTGCGACTATATGGGCTCGCTGACCACATGGACCGGCGACTACGAAGAGCAGAACGAAGGCTCCACTCTCCGCATCCGCAACGGCGAGGACGACCAGAAGAACCCGGCCGACGACAAGAACTTCGACACGTTTGTATACGGCCGCAAGCTGATCACCTCCGACAACAGCAAACTGACCGTCCAGCTTCGCACCCACCAGTCTCCCTGCCACTGGGGTGTCCAGATCATCGACCTTACAAAGGCCGACCCGACTGTGGAATACGTCGGCGACACACGCATCGCGGACAACGGTTCGTACTACAGCGAATTCTTCGACCTCTCTCCGTGGGAAGGCAAGGAAGTGGTGGTAGTCATAGGCCACTACCGCATGGAGACCGGCGACTACTGGCGTCAGCTTGTACTGCGCCGCATCGCATTCAGCAATGTATATTTCGATCCGAGTGAAGTCTACACATGGATGCCGGGCACAGAAATAGCCGACCTTCCGGGATGGCATATGACTGAATCGATGGTACGCTCCTCGATGCCCCAGGACCTTACCCACTATACAGGCATCAGCCCAGTCAGCGGCAACCGCGACAACTACATCGACGCATACAGCAGCTGGCATGAGGCAGGCCACGTGATGGCATACTGGAGCCACATGCCCCTGCACAAAGACCCTGAGGTATTCGCCAACGAAGGCTACATGATCAAGACCCGCGGCAACGAGAATCCCGACACGAAGGAGCCTGAACAGTACGTGTATGCGAAATACTCCATCGCTCCCGGACACAACAAACTGACTCTCACAACCCGCAACTTCGGCGAGACCGCCACTTATTTCAAACTCACCGCCATCACGATGGACTGCAAGGCTCATTTCATGGCACCGGTGTCGAACACCGCGGCGGAAGCTTCGGCAGCCGAAGACGGATGCTGGAAATTCAGGAGCGGCGACGACTACTGCAAGTTCACCTACGACCTTTCTGAATTCGACGGACAGGACGTGATGATCTGTATCAGCGTCCACAACGGCGAGAAGAACGGCGACGAGAACAAACTTACCCTCAATGCCATCGACATTGAATAATCCCGACAAAAGAACTCTGATATGAAAGCATCACATATCCTGCTCTCCATGTCGCTGCTTCTCAGTGCCGCATCCTGTTCTTCAGACGACCCCAAGGGGCCGTCTGAGGAACCCGGGGGCGGCAAGCCCGGAATGGAGGATACCGGATCCGTGGCAGAGAGGAACGCTTCCCGTGCCGTAAGGATCATAAACGCAGCGGTAGAGCACTATTTCGACGGGACCTCCATGCAGATGTCGCGCTACTACAATCCTTTCACCGGCCAGCGCTCCGCCGAGACCGGAAGCGTATGGATGTACACCAGCTCCATCGAAGCGGTCAACGCGGCGATGAAGGCGATGAAGGACCTTAAGGCCAGCGGCAGTCCGGCGCTTTACGACGAATACTGGAATCAGTATTCACAACTGCTGGAAAATCTCGTGGCAAATCTGGAGTACTATGCCGGGACATTCGATCTCACATCCTATACAGGCACCAACAGCTGGACCGTATATGCTGTGAACAGAGCCGGCAGCCCCGGAAACGCGGACGTGACCGGTGTGCTCAACGTATATGATGACCAGGAATGGCTCGTAAGGGAACTCGTAGAGGCTTACAACACCACCGGCAACGGGAAGTATCTTGAGAAGGCCGAGTATCTCGCCTCATATGTGCTCGACGGCTGGGACTGCACTCTTGACGCCGACGGGAATGAAAACGGCGGCATCACTTGGGGACCAGGCTACACCACCAAGCATTCATGCAGCAACGGCCCGATCATAGAGCCGCTGGTGAGCCTGAGCCGGATCTACAGCGGGAAGCCGGACATGATCACATACAAGACAGTGGAGGCTGACAGAAGCCGCAAGGAAGTGACCGAAACCAAGGCTGACTACTACCTGAAGATGGCCCGCAAGGTCTACGAC
>USNC01000238.1 GCA_900555915.1 uncultured Porphyromonadaceae bacterium
TCGGAGATGTGTATAAGAGACAGGTGCTGGTGGCTCTCACCATGCCGGTCCTTCTGCTCGCGTGTGGCGCCGGGAAAAATTCCGCCGCCGACACCATAGCCGGCGAGATGCCTCCGGCCGAGGCTCCGACACTGTGTTTCAATGCCGACTCTGCTTTCGCCTACGCCGCCCGCCAGGTGGCCTTCGGGCCGAGAATCCCCGGCTCCGATGCACATAAGGCATGCGGCGACTGGCTCGTGCGGTCGCTTGAAGCCTCCGGTGCCGAGGTCACCGAGCAGAAGGCGACACTGACCACCTTCGACGGCACCTCCATCCCCATGCGCAATATATTCGCCCGCCTGAATCCGCAGGCCGACCGCCGGGTGCTCCTGCTCGCCCATTGGGACACACGCCCCTGGGCCGACAACGATCCGGACCCCGCCAAGCGTAGGCAGCCCATCGACGGCGCCAACGACGGCGCAAGCGGAGTGGCGGTCCTTCTCGAACTCGCACGTGTCATATCTTCCGATTCCATACCGGCCGGAGTAGACATTCTCCTCTGCGATGCCGAAGACTGGGGCACCGAAAACAATGATGAGAGTTGGGCAATGGGGGCGAGATATTTCGCCCGCAACCTCCCGAATGGCGGCTACATGCCCGCCGCTGCAATTCTTGTGGATATGGTAGGGGCGCCCGATGCCACATTCATGCGTGAATACTTCTCGCAGCAGGCCGCACCCGCGCTGGCCGATGAGATATGGGCGCTTGCCGCCTCGCTCGGCTACGCCGACATGTTTCCAAACCGCATGGGCTCAGCCGTCAACGACGACCATCTCGAACTAATAAAAGCCGGAATCCCCGCCATCGACATAATCGACTATCGCGAAGGCGACGGATTCTTCCCAGGCTGGCACACCACCGCCGACAATCTGCAATCCATCTCTCCCGCAACCCTCGCGGCAGTAGGCCGCATCCTCGAATCCTACCTCAAAAAGCAGTGAGAGCCGAAGCCCAAAAAGCCCAAGCTAAAAGCCCCAGCCCCAAAAGCCCCTTTGAATCCCGCGGGTTGGAGGTGTGTGAGGGCGGAAGCCCGAAAAGCCAAAAGCAAAAGCCCCAAAAGCCCTTGAATCCCGCGGGTTGGAGGTGTGTGAGGGCGGAAGCCCGAAAGCAAAAGCAAGAAGCCCCAAAATAATAAGAACAAAAAAAATCAATATAATATGGCAAAGAATTTCATACAAGAACTCACCTGGCGCGGCATGATCCACACAATGATGCCCGGCACTGAAGAGCAGCTGAACAAAGAAATGACCACAGCATATCTCGGCATTGACCCCACTGCCGACTCCCTCCATATCGGACACCTCTGCGGCGTAATGATGCTCCGTCATTTCCAGCGCTGCGGCCACAAGCCCATCGCCCTTATCGGTGGCGCCACCGGCATGATCGGCGACCCCTCCGGAAAAAGCGCCGAGCGCAACCTTCTCGATGAGGCCACACTCCGCCACAACCAGGAGGCCATCAAGAAGCAGCTCTCCCGCTTCCTCGACTTTGACAGCGACGCCCCCAACAAGGCGGAGATGGTCAACAACTACGACTGGATGAAAGATTTCTCTTTCCTCGACTTCGCCCGCGAGATCGGAAAGCATATCACCGTCAACTATATGATGGCAAAGGAATCGGTGCAGAAACGTCTAAATGGCGAGGCACGCGACGGACTGAGCTTCACTGAGTTCACCTATCAGCTTCTCCAGGGCTACGATTTCCTGCACCTCTATGAGACCAAGGGATGCAAACTCCAGCTCGGCGGCTCCGACCAGTGGGGCAATATCACCACCGGCGGCGAACTCATCCGCCGCAAGGTCGGAGGCGAGGTCTTCGCTCTCACATGTCCGCTCATCACAAAACCCGACGGCGGAAAATTCGGAAAGACAGAATCCGGCAACGTCTGGCTCGACGCTCGCTACACATCTCCCTACAAGTTCTATCAGTTCTGGCTCAACGTCGGCGATGCCGAGGCTGAGAAATATCTCAAGATATTCACTTTCCTCACTCAGGAGGAGATCCAGGCGCTTGCTGACGAACACGCGAAGGATCCCGGTCTGCGACCGCTCCAGAAAAAACTTGCCGAAGAAGTCACTGTGATGGTTCACGGCCGCGAAGCCTACGACGCTGCCGTGGCTGCAAGCAAGATACTCTTCAGCAACAGCGCGGTCGACGAACTCCATCAGCTCGACGAGCAGACTCTGCTCGACGTCTTCGAGGGTGTGCCCCGCTTTGAGGTGTCGCGCGCCGATATCGAGGCCGGTATTCCCGCTCTCGACTTCCTCGCCGAGAAGACTGCCGTCTTCCCCTCGAAGGGCGAGGCCCGAAAGATGATCCAGGGCAACGGCGTCAGCATCAACAAGGAGAAACTAACCGACTCCGCCGCTGTCATCGGCGTGCAGCATCTTCTCGGTGGAAGGCACATACTTGCGCAGCGTGGTAAGAAAAACTATTTCCTTATCTCAGTCAAGGATTGATGGCGGAGTTCGATATAAGAGATTCTGAAAACGCGCCCCGAGGTTCCGACCGCGACATAGAAAAGGCTCTCCGGCCGCTGAGTTTCGACGACTTCAGCGGCCAGGAGAAGATTGTCGCCAACCTGCGGGTCTTCGTGCAGGCCGCCCGTATGCGAGGGGAGGCTCTCGACCACACCCTGCTCCACGGACCACCCGGACTGGGAAAGACCACGCTCAGCAATATCGTGGCCAACGAGCTGAACGTAGGTTTCAAGGTGACGAGCGGCCCCGTGCTCGACAAACCCGGCGACCTCGCCGGCATCCTCATGAGCCTCGAGCCTCACGATGTCCTCTTCATCGATGAGATCCACCGCCTGCACCCCATAGTGGAGGAATATCTCTATTCGGCGATGGAAGACTACCGCATAGACATCATGCTCGACAAAGGACCGGGCGCCAAATCGGTGCAGCTCACCATATCGCCGTTCACTCTCGTCGGTGCCACTACCCGCAGCGGCCTGCTCACTGCACCGCTCCGCGCGAGGTTCGGAATCAACTGCCATCTCGAATACTATGACCACGAGACTCTCTGTGGCATCGTGAAGCGTTCGGCAAGGCTGTTGAAAACGAAGATCACCGACGACGCCGCGCTCGAGATCGCCATGCGCAGCCGCGGCACTCCGCGTATCGCAAACGCCCTGCTCCGCAGGGTGCGCGACTTCGCGATGGTACGCGGCAACGGCACAGTCGACCTCCCTACGGCTCGCATGTCGCTCGAAGCCCTGAATATCGACACTCATGGCCTCGACGAGATCGACAACCGTATTCTGGTCACCATCATCGACAAGTTCGGCGGCGGCCCCGTAGGTCTGTCTCTTATACACATCTCCGAGCCCACGAGACACTGAGCGATCTCGT
>USNC01000239.1 GCA_900555915.1 uncultured Porphyromonadaceae bacterium
CTCGGTCAGTGCTTTGCTCAGATCGTCGGGAGTGGTCACGAAATATGTCTGTGCGCCGAAAGCGTCTCCAAACTTGTCATAGCGGTCATTGATCTGCAGAGTGGTGGGAGCCGGTGCGTTCTTGCCGCTCGGATCCACGCCCACGCCGTTGTAGATACCGCCGTTGTTGAAGATCACCACGGTCACAGGCAGTCCGTATCTGCATATTGTAGACATCTCCATTCCTGAGAAACCGAATGCCGAGTCTCCTTCTATCGCTACCACACTCTTGCCTGTAGCGACAGCGGCTCCTATTGTGGAACCCATGCCCATGCCCATGATCGACCAGCTCGCGCAGTCTATCCTGTGGCGCGGAAGAGCCTGGTCAAGTGTGTCGCGTGTGTCATCGAGTGTGTTGGCACCCTCGTTGATAAGGATCACGTCGGGGTTGGCTTCCATGATGGGCTTGATGGCGTTGAGCGCTGTCCAGTGGGTCATCGGCGAGAGGTTGGCTGCATCGGCAAGGCGTTTTGCGAATTTTGCATTCTTCACCTTTGTGTCGGCCTGCAGTTGAGCCAGCCATGCCGGGTCGGCCTGCATTTTATATTTGGGCAGTTCCGCGATAAGTGCGTCGAGGGTAAGTCCCATATCGCCTACCAGAGGCGCGGCTATGCCCACGTTGCGGTCTATCTCGCGAGGTTCGGCGTCGATCTGCACGAATTTCACGTCAGGATTCCATTTTCCCTTGCCGAACGAGAGCATCCAGTTGAGGCGGGCGCCGACTACAATCACTACATCGGCCTGCTCCATGATTTCCGAACGGCAAGAGAGCGCGCTGTATTCTCCATTGTCGGGAAGAAGACCTTTTGCCATAGACATTGCGTAGTAAGGAATCTTGTAGGTTTCCACAAGTTTCTTCAGTCTGTCTTCCACCTGTGCGTATGCAGCGCCTTTGCCGAAGAGGAACGCTGGTTTCCTGGCGCCGGCTATGAGTTTGGCGGCACGCTCCACAGCCTCCTGCGAGGGAGCCACCGGAGAATAGACGTCTACCGGATCGATGAATAGTTTCTCCACATCGGCTGCGTTCATGATTTCGCCAAGCGCGGGGGTGGTCATGTCGATATAGACACCTCCAGGACGGCCTGAGACCGCTGCGCGGTATGCGCGGGCTATAGCGCGTGGTATATCCTTGGCGTGGCTGCATCTGAATGCGGCTTTCACGTAAGGCCTTGCGGCATTGAGCTGGTCAAGCTGCTCGTAGGTGCCCATGTCCATATCCACCATCGTGGGGTCGGATGCGCCAGATATCTGTATCATAGGATAGCAGTTAACAGTGGCGTTGATGGTCGCGGTCAGTCCGTTGAGGAATCCGAGCGACGATACGGTCAGCAGCACACCGGGGGTTTTGGTAAGATAACCGTGTGTGGCGGCGGCCATGCCGGCCTGCTGTTCGAAACGGAAACCATAGTAGTTGATGCCTAATTTCTGCATGGCGTAGGCAGCCTCGGTCACAGGTATGCCCACGAGGCCATAGACATCGCTGATACCTATTCTCTTCAGTGCTTCTGCCAATATGTACATGCCCGTCACCTGCTCAGGAAATTTCGGGGCTGACGGTGCATTGTTTGTGTTGTCCATAATATCAATTTTTATTAATTCAAGTTTCGCAAGCTCAACTTGAAGTTTATGAGTTTATGAGTTTATGAAGTTTAGGAGTTTATAAGTTTAATTTATTGCAGCCCGGACAAGGGAATTTTTCCGGAGATGAGTTTTACAAATAAAATTAACCTAATGCCGCTATAACCAACATAAAATTCAAGATGCGAAACTTAAGTTATTAAGATTATAAGTTTAAAGGTCGGGGACGCGCCGGAGGGCGCGTCCCTTCAGACAGTTTATTTTGCAGGCGCCGGTGCTGCCACTTTCGCGGTTGTTCCGTTGGCGGCCATAGCCTTGATCTGGTCGGCTGTGTAGCCGAGTGAACTGAGCACTGAATCAGTATCGGCTCCGAGCTCGGGGGCAGGACCGTAGGAAGGCTGGAAATTCGACATGGTGAACGGACATCCTACAGTCACGAATTCGCCGATCTTTCCGCCTTGGTCTATCTTCACCAGAGTATTTCCGTCGTATAGCGATTCGTCGGTCATCACTTCCTTGGTGGAGAGCACCGGTCCGACAGGCACGCCGTATTTGCCAAGAAGCTCGGTCACCTCATATTTGGTCTTGTCGGCGGTCCATGCGCCTATCCTCTTGTAGATTTCCTGTTTGTGGCGGTCGCGGGCATCCGCAGTGTTGAAATCGGGGTTGGTGAGCCAGTCTTCGAAGCCCATCGCCTTGCAGGCGAGTTCGAAGTTCTTCGGCTCGCGCTGAAGTATGATGTAGACGTAGTTGTTGGCATCGAGTTCAGTGTCGTAGCCGCCTGCAGGTTTGCACTTGTAGGTCCAGCCGAGCACACCGCCGCCCTCCGTATTGCCTGAGCGGGGCACGCAGTCGCCGAATTTGCCGTCGGGATATTGCGGGAACTGGGTCAGGTAGCCTATCTTGTCGAGTGTCAGCTGGTCGCGGGTCTTGATTCGGCAGAGATTGAGGCAGGCGTTGTGCATCGACTGATATACGAAGCACCCTTCTCCTGTCTTCTCACGCTGCATGAGTGCCGCGAGCAGGCCGATGAGCAGGTGCATGCCGGTGTTGGAGTCGCCGAGGGCTGCGCCGCTCTGTGTCGGTATATTGTATTCTCCGTCAAACCATCCCGTGGTGGAGGCGGCTGCGGCTGTCACCTGTGCCACCGGTTCGTAAGCCTTCAGGTCGGCGTATTTCGATGAGAGCGGGAAGCCCTTGATTGTGCCGTAGATGCACCTCGGGTTGAGCTGATGCACCACGTCCCAGCTGAAGCCTAACTTGTCCATTGCACCCGGGTGCAGGTTCTCCACAAATATGTCGGCTTCCTTGATGAGTTTTGTCAGCACTTCCTTGCCGTCGGCTGTCTTTGCGTCGAGTGTGAGCGATTTCTTGTCGCTGTTGAGCTGCAGATAATAGTAGCTCGGGAGTTCGGGATCAAACTGAAGTTCCTTTCGTGTGGCATCGCCTACACCGGGACGTTCGATCTTGATCACCTCGGCACCGAGCCAGGCGAGCATCTGCGTACATGACGGTCCTGACTGCACTTCTGTGAAGTCGACCACTTTTATTCCTTGAAGAGGGGCTGTGTTCATAATTTAAAATAAGATTAAAAGTTTTTCATATTGTTTTGATTCCTTATCCGGAACCTTCATATCAAAAACGCTTCTCAGAGTCAAATGGTTCGCGGTCTGCCCGAAAGTGTCGGTTAATAAGAGCCTGTCTCTTATACACATCTGACGCTGCCGACGATCTTACGCGTGTAGA
>USNC01000240.1 GCA_900555915.1 uncultured Porphyromonadaceae bacterium
GATCGTCGGCAGCGTCAGATGTGTATAAGAGACAGCTGTCAGTCTATTTATATCTGAAAAGAAATAGGTAAACTGTTTGGAAAAAATATTTCACGAAAAACGGTCTTGAAAATTTGTGAAGATGTGTTATTTTTTGTAAATTTGCAACCCGTCGACGGGTTCGTGTGATTTTTTTACAACCTGTCATAATCCGCCCTTGCAATCTGCGGATTCATGGCAGGTCATTTCATATTGAGGCCTGGCGATATGTAAAACTCTAACTTATTCATATATGAAAATTAGATTTTTGGCAGTGGCTTTTCTTAACATGGTGATTGCCGCCTCTGTGAGCGGACAGGAACTTCCATCCGATCGTCAGGATCCGGATGTCTCCGTCGGCGCCGAGTATTCTGACCAAGTCGCAATTCCTGACGACAAAATTGGCGGCAAGGATGAACTGAGTGATGAGGAAAGGGAAAAACATCTGAAAAAAGTGTGGGGACGTAAGAGGTATTGGAAACTTGGTTTCGCAAATCCCCATATGAGGCGTACCGACGGAGGGGAAATGACTTGGAAAAACCAGTTCTCAGTGTTCGTGCAGCAGGGCCGCACGGTATATTTTCATCCAAAACCTCTGTTCGGGATGCTGAAATTCGGACTTGACTACGGCTTCTGCGATCTCAGTTATTCAAAACTCAAATTGAAATCGATCGAGGTGACCGAACCTTCCGCCCCTGAACCAGGAGCCGACACAAAGCCAGGTGGCGGGTTTGACGATATTGTCAGCGATGAGCCAAGCGGGTCGATCGGTTCGCTGCTGGGCATAGATCTCGGAATGCACAAGTTTGAATATAGCCTTCATGTGGGCCCGAGCATCAGCCTCAATCCGTGGAACCATATAATAGTGGCGGCCTATTTCCATGCCATGCCCACTGCATCGGGCATTCTGGAAAATGATAAGTTCTCCTACGGTTTCGGATGCGCGATGGCTGCAGGCGGATCTGTGGCCTACAAGGCGATATCGGTGGGAGTGGAAGGACTCTGGAGCACTATAAAGTATCATCAGACTTCATTCGGCGATGGAGATGGCGGCGACAATGTGTTCAATACCAAAATATTCAAACTCAAGCAGAGCGCTCCGCGGTTTTATGTGGCGATAAGATTCTGAGCGGCTGCAAATTAATTACAATACTGAAATGAAGAAGAATACCTATTACTGCCTTTTGGCGGCTGTGCTGGCTCTCGTGATGTCGGCTTGTTCCACTCCTGATCTTAAGATAAAAGGTAATGACACACCTCCTGCCGGAGCTTTGCCCTCGGCGGATTTCACTCTCGGTGATCTTCCCGACGAGCCTTTCGCCCAGGATGCGGTGCGCTTGGTGGCCAAGGGAAGCGGCGCCCCTTTCCATTCGATCGAACTGATGGCCGATGGGCATTATCTGATGGAATTCGCCAATTCCTATGGCAAGCCGATGCGTACGCGCGGTGATGTCGCCGCCGATGGCTCGGTGGCTCTTCCAAATGGAAAATACGGAAGTTATGAGAAACTGGCCGACGGCAGGTACAGGTTTGACGACGGCTCGGAGATCGACCTCAGAGAAGCGACCGGTTCCGACGCCACGGTGACCTACACCAATCAGGCCGGAATCATTTCCACCGTATATGTAGATAAGGACAAGCCTTCTGTGGGCAACGATGTCAAAAGCCTCTGCCGCACATGGAATACCAACAGTTTCGAACTCTGGGCCTATTGGAACGGCAAGTACATAGCCCATGGCAAGCAGACTTATGAAGACGGCAAACTGACAGTCTCGTTCAAAGCCATAGGCGACGAACTTCTCGATATCACCGAAGAGGACTATCTCGGCGAGGAAAGCGATTTCTGCCATAAGGTGGTATTCACCACAGCAGGCACTTATCTCTGCTTTTATCTCAACGGCGATGTGGAGGTGTCACGCTGGAAGTGGATGGACCGCAGCCAGGGCACTCTCTACTATGACCATTCCACCGACGGATATTACGAAGGCGACGGATATGTCACGGTGCGCTTCGCAGGCAACCAGATGCGCGTATATGAGGACTACAGCAACACTGAAGATGAAGACGACGACGATCTGGAACGTCTTGTGATTGTCAATACTTTCACCGCCGCCGACTGACCCGCTGTCAGAACACGCAGGTGATCCCTATCCCGGGTCGCGGACCGGACGGTGTGGAGACGATGAATGATGAACTGAGATCAATCTTCTTCTCATAAAGTTTGGCTGCGGCCCGGCTCGGATTTCCGTAGAACAGCCCTAAGAACTGATTGAGGGGATCGATGAGAAAGGCCACGATATTGCCAAGCACCTTCGATCCGGCAAGGCGGTAGCCGTGTTGCACAATGTTGCGTTTGAGCAGATAGAAGCCTTCCCCGATGAGCGAGCCCACAATGGGAGTGATGAAGAGGTCCTGTATCGACGGGCGCTCCATAAAGGCCTCGATGCCGTATTCCCATTCCACAGTGGATATGAACGCGCTGTAGAGAAATGACTGCCAGAAATTGAATCCGCAGCTGCGGGCTCCCATGAAGTAGGCGGCTCCGGCGTAAGGATGAAGCAGATAGTTGAAATACCATTTGTCGCCGTCCCATTCAGGGCCTTCGTCGATCACGTGCTCTTTCCAGCGCTTGAAGAGGGGGGTGCTCTGGATGTCGGCGCGGTTCCAGTTTGTGGCGTCTTCAGGAAGGCATTCGAGCACGAAAAGAGTCCCGACGAAAGCGCCTGTGAGTGTGGCGGTGTTGATCCAGAACCGTTTCCAGTCGTAGCAGGTCCCGGTGAAGGAATATGGCAGGTCGTAGATGCTCAGCCGGTGGCTTTTCTGATACTCATGGTCGTTGAAGTCGATCTTGACGGGCTCGATCGTGGCAGGCATGCAATCGGTATCTACCATGCAGGTAATCTCGGGTGTGAGCATTTCTTCACATATCTGAATTTTGGTGTCGCCGGTCTCCATCGGGTCGCTGCTCTGCGCCATGATGCGATTTGTGCAGAATATCAATAGAGCCAGCATGAATACTGTCTTTTTCATAGTCATAGTGTGTCTTTCATAGTCTATGGAATCCATAGTCTATAGTGTGTATATCTTTTATCATTAAAACATCCCATTCACCCGGTGGGTTGGTAAATTTTTTGTTACATATTCGTTGCATAGCCTCTCGATATGAAAAAAACAGCGCGGAAGATGCAATTTCGCGCCACGCTTTCGCGTTGAATATAGACTCTGAAGAAGAATAAAAGAACTGTAATGATATGATGAAAAAACTTCTCTTTTTTATCGTTGCCGCAATGTCGCTCCTGACTTCCTGCTGTCTCTTATACACATCTCCGAGCCCACGAGACACT
>USNC01000241.1 GCA_900555915.1 uncultured Porphyromonadaceae bacterium
CGCGTAAGATCGTCGGCAGCGTCAGATGTGTATAAGAGACAGACTCTGTTCTGTTCGGCACGTCCTTCGGCGCGTCCTTCAGCACGTCCTTCGGCACGTCCTTCGGCACGACCTTCAGCCCTACCTTCATCTCTTGCCGTGTCGAGCACATCGTTCTGCACCATTATGCTGTCCATATGGTCCTCATAGGCACGGCGCTCATCCGGGCTCATCGAGAGCAGCCTCAGTTTCTCCTTCACCTGCTGAAGGCCTGGCGCACGGGTATCCTCCTTTACCACGCCATCCTTAAGATACTCCATCCACTCGTCGAGCGGTGTCTCGGGTATCTTGGAGAAGGCGTTGACCCTGACAAGATAATACTCAGGAAACACCTCCTTCGGAAGGTGGGGCACGATCACCCCGTCTTCTTTGGTGTTGACAAGCAGCTGGTTGCCCGTATGGATGCCCTTGAACCGGGTTTCACCGTGATATACATAGTCGTCGCCCTGGCCATACTCGCAATATAGTATGCTTATGGAGTAGACCTTCTTCACCTGGTCATACTTGTCGCCTATGTTGATATGCTCCGTTATTGCCTTGCAGGTGCCGTAAAGGATCCGCTGCAGATAATATAACTGACGGGTCAGCTGCACCTCCACTATGATGATATGCCCCTTGCTGTTCTTGGCTTTTATATCTACTCGGTTGAATTTGTCGTCATCATTTGTCTGGTTTGACTCACTTTCAAGAATCTCGACAATCTTGACGTCTTCCTTGAGAAGGACCGACATCAACCCCTCGAGAATGCCGAAGTTGGCTTTGTCGCGCAGCATATGCTTGATTGCCCAGTCAAATCTTATGTAATAGTTCGATTTATCCATATCCTCTGATTTTTTTACAAAAATAACACTTTTTTTTCTGATACCAAACCATATCCGCTACAAATTCGCTCAGCGCATGATATTCAGCCTCATACATTTCGTCCTTCCCTGCGGCAGCCGATTTGACGGAGTGCCGCAGAGAAGGACTAAAAATTTCGCCCGACGAGCGTCAGCGCATACGGATGGAGAGGCTGGCCGGACGCAGCTTCTGACTGTCAGACGGCGCCGGCGCCACTGTAAGCGAGGCGTCGCCGGCTACTTCGCCAGACTCCACGAGAATCTGCGCAAGGCCGTTGAATGTCTTGACATTGAAGTGTTTCGACACTCCGTCGGCGGGCCGTTCCTTATCGCGAAACGTAGGATTGCCGTTGCCCACCCCGAGTATGGCGGCATCGCCGTCAAGGCTTATGTCAAGATCGATGTCGGCATCCGGCACCACTCGTCCTTTCTTGTCGACCACCTCCACCGTGACCACCGACACATCGCGTCCGTCGGCCGATATCTCGTTGCGGTCGGCGCTCAGTCTAAATCCTGCAGGCTCACCGGTGGTGGCGACTGTGCGCTCCATCACTTTGCGGCCGTTCCTGTAGCCGACAGCCTTCAATGATCCCGGTTTGTAGACGGTGTCCCAGCTCAGATGCCCGTTGCGCGGCATTGCCTTCCGGCCCGCGCTTTTGCCGTTGACAAAGAGTTCCACCTCGTCCATGTTGCTGTAGGCCCAGACGCTGACAGGCTCCCCCTCGTGCCCCTTGAGGTTCCAGTGGGGGAAGATGTGGAGCACCGGCTCGTCGGTCCACCACGACTTTAGATAATATGCCTCGTCTTTCGGAAAACCGCAATAGTCGAGAATGCCGAACTGCGAGTTGGTGGCGGGGAATACCATCGGGTTTGACTCGCCGCGATAGTCGAATCCGGTCCAGTAGAAGAGACCTCCGAGCCAAGGGCGTTCGTCGTAGAATTTCCATCCGCGCTCAATGGCGTTGTAGATACTGTCGGGGCCGTTGGGCGAAAGATTCAGCGCCTTCATCAGACCATTCTCATGGTCGTCGAAATATATGCCGCGCGCGCCGCATCCCGTGGTTTCCTCCGACCCTACCGCCTTCCGGCCGGGATATTCGGCGCGATGACGGTCGATCGGGTTCTGCACCACGTAGTTATAGCCGGCAACATCGGCCGGGACCACGATTGTAGGACCTCCGGAAGTGGCCACCGTCATGAGTCGGGTGGAATCGAGCCTGTGGCAGTATTCACGCATCGAAGCGGCTATGCGCTCCCCGAAATCGTTCCACTCCATGCCCCATTCCTCGTTGCCTACGCTCCAGAGTATCACCGAGGGGTGGTTGCGGTCGCGCATTATCATATTCTCGAGAAGACGGATATGATGGTCGTTGATGCCGGTGAGACGGTTTTCCTCTATCACGAGCATGCCTATCGAGTCGCAGGCGTCGAGCATGGCGGGCGTCATGGGGTTATGGCTCGCGCGGTATGCGTTCACTCCGAGTTTCTTCAGTTCGCGAAGGCGGTATGCCTGCAGCGCGTCGGGAATGGCAGCGCCGACTCCGGCATGGTCCTGGTGCATGTTCACTCCCCTGAGTTTCACGTTCTTGCCGTTGAGGAAGAACCCTTTGTCGGCATCGAAACGGACATCGCGGAAGCCTATGCGGGTGGAGCGTGAATCCACAGTCTTTCCATCACGCACCACTTCGGTGACCAACGTGTAGAGATTCGGATTGTCCGTATCCCAGAGCAGCGGATTGCTGACAGTGGCCGTCACGACCGACTTGCGGCTGTCTTTGGCTTTCAGTCCTTTCTCTTCGATGCCCGGCAGCGCCTGTCTTGAGCCGTCGGGGGCCACGAGCGTATGCCGCAGCGTGTAATCATCGGTGGAGAGGCCCTTGTTGTCGACCGATGTCGCCACCGTCAGCACAGCCTCTGCATACGGCTCATTCATGCTGACATGGGCAGACACCCCGAAGGGCGCCACATGCAGCGGGTCAGCCTTGTCGAGCCATACATGGCGGTATATGCCGCCACCTTCATAAAACCAGCCTTCCTCGAGAGTAGCGTCCGCACGGACCGTGAGCAGATTCTCGCCCCCGTAGTTGAGATATTCGGAGATGTCGTAGACCTGTGTGGCGTATCCGCTCGGCTCCGACCCGAGATAGAAACCGTTGACCCATATGCGCGCGTCGCGGAATATTCCGTCAAACTGCAGCGAGATGTGCCTGCCTTTGTCCGATTCCGGAATGAAGAATTCCTTACGGTACCAGCCTACACTGGTGGCCGGATACTTATATCCCACTGTCTTGTAGCCGTGGCTGTGGCTCGCGTCTTTGGAAAAGGGAAGGTCCACCACCCAGTCGTGGGGCAGGTCCACTTCTTTCCATTCCTTGCCCCAGCGCCCGGCGTCGAACTTCGGGGAATACGGGCCTTCGTTGTGTATCGAATTGGCCTTGGTGCTGTCTCTTATACACATCTGACGCTGCCGACGAT
>USNC01000242.1 GCA_900555915.1 uncultured Porphyromonadaceae bacterium
TCTACACGCGTAAGATCGTCGGCAGCGTCAGATGTGTATAAGAGACAGCCCTTAAAGACCCTGAAGTCCTTAAAAACCCTAAAGACCCTAAATAAAAAAAGTAAGACCCGATCAGATGAAACGACAACCCACAGCCGATGAAATGCTCCTGCGCATGGCAGGGCTTTGTGCCGCTTCCGAGCAATGCGTCTCAGATATCAGGGCGAAGGTGCTTAAAAAAGGATTTTCACCTGAGGTGGCCGACCGTATCATAGACTATCTTGTCAGCAACAGATATATCGATGAAGTGCGCTACGCAAAAGCCTTTACGGCCGACAAGGTCCGTTTTTCCTGTTGGGGGCGGATTAAAATCCGGATGCATCTGAGGGCCAAGCATGTGGATGATTCCTCGATAAGTGAGGGACTGCTCTATATAGATGAAAAGCAATATGCCGAATCGCTGGGACGGGTGCTTGAGGCGAAAGCCCGCACGCTCGACATGTCGGAAATTGCCGACCGCAGGAAGCTGTACAGGCATCTCGCCTCGCGCGGGTATGAATCATCCCTGATAGTGCAGGCGATAAGAAACTATCTCAAAAAGGCATCAGCATCGGGCCATGAAGATGATTAGGGAAGTGTTCGATTATTTTCTGCCCCCGGTCTGCCACCTGTGCGGGAGCAGACTTCGCGATGGCGAGGACCGTTTCTGCGTCCGCTGCATGGAGCGGTTGCCCAGGTCGCGCTATCATCTCATGCCGATGAATCCCATGGAGCGGAGATTTGCCGGCATAGTGCCATTCGTACGGGCCACCGGCTATTTCATCTATTCGCGCGAGTCCGAACTGGCGGGAGCCATCCACGACATGAAATACCGTCGGTTTCCCTCCGTAGGGCGGCGTCTCGGCGAGATAGTGGGAGAGGAACTCCGCATGGCCGGCTTCTTCGACGGTGCCGACATGGTGGCCGGAGTTCCCATGCACTGGTATAAGAAGATGCGGCGCGGCTACAATCAGGCCGATTTCATAGCCGACGGCGTGGCCCGTGGGGCGGGGCTACGGCTCGTAGACTGTCTGCGGGCGGCGAAAGCGCACCGCACGCAGACCGCCATGACCCTTGAGCAGCGTCAGGCCAACCTTGCCGGAGCATTCGAGGTGGTCGACGGGGAGGCGCTTCGCGGGAAGGGACTCGTCATAGTCGACGATGTCTGCACCACCGGGGCCACCATGCGGTCGCTCGCCGCCGCCATCTCGGCAGCGGTGCCCGACTGCCGCCTCTATCTGCTTTCCGTATGTGTCACTGTCTGACACTGCTTCCGGCAGCCGCCGACAGGTGAAAACCGCGTGTGCGGTATGTTTTTTGCAAAATAATTTGGCTGTTTGGCGATAATGTGGTAAATTTGCATTATAGTAGGGGAGAAGTGTTGTATCTTTCTTCTCTCCGCTTCATTAAAATAAAGAAAGTAGGTAAATTATGAACACACCCGACAAATTGCTTGCGGAGAAACTTCTGCATATAAGCGCCATAAAACTACAGCCCTCCAGTCCTTTCGTGTGGAGTTCAGGGTGGAATTCGCCGATCTACAACGACAATAGAAAAGCATTGTCATATCCCGACGTAAGAAATTTCATAAAGATAGAGCTTGCCAGAGTCATCATGGAGAATTTCCCTGATGTGGAGGCCATAGCCTCCGTGGCGAACGGGGCGATAGCTTTCGGTCTGCTTGCCGCCGACGCCATCGGCATACCTTTCGCCTATATCCGCGACACCCCCAAGGACCACGGTCTGGAAAACACGATCGAGGGCAACCTGAAGCCGGGGTGGAAAGTCGTGGTGATAGAAGATATCATATCTACGGGCGGCACATCGCTGCACGCCGTGCAGACCGTCACCGACGCCGGATGCGACGTGATCGGCATGGCCGCTCTCTTCAACTATGAGTTTCCGCTGGCGCGCAAGCGTTTCAGCGAGGCCAACATCAGCGCGGCTGCGCTCTGCAATTTCTCCTCGCTTCTCGAAGTGGCGGAGGAAATCAAATTCATCAACAAGAACGAATCTGCCACCCTGCGCGAATGGCGGGAGAATCCCGGCGCGTGGATGCCGCAGACCAATGATTTATTTTAAGAATGGCAAAATATAAAAGCGAGGAGGTGACGCTCAAAGCCTCCGCCGAAGACGTTTTCAACCGCCTGAGTGATTTCGAGTCGCTCAAGGAGTTGCTGGCGAGTGTGCCGGCCGACCAGATACCGGCCGACAAAAAGGAGATGATGGAAAGCATCCGCCTCACAGGCGACAGCATCGAGCTCCCCGGCGGTCCGGTGGGCAGCATCCGTCTGAGAGTGGTGGAGAAGACCGCTCCCACATGTATCAGGCTGAAAGGGGAGGGCACTCCGGTGCCCATGTCGCTGCAGCTCGACATCCGGCCCGTGGATGCCCTTTCGTGCCGGGCTATGGCGCAGGTCGACATTGAGATTCCCGCCATGTTGCGCCCCATGATAGCGGGCCCCATGCAGAAGATGACAGAACAGTTCGCCCACGTGCTGAGGTCGATCCCATTCGCCAACTGACGCCGTCATGTCGCTGTCCGAATCCTTTCTGAAGAAAGGACTTGTATGCCTTGCGCTGGCAGTCGCCTTGTCGGCCGCCACGTCGTGCAATCAGGTCGACGACGACCGCATTCCGTCGCTGCCCGTATATATCAACCTCTCCGGCCCCGGCATGTGGAACACCTACGGCGTGTCGGGAGTAGGCATCTCGCGCACATTCATCCACACGCGCACGCTCACCCGTCCGGAAGGTTTCCACTATAATGCCAACACCCATGTGGGTTACGGCGGCGTGCTTCTCATCGGGGGCATAGATCCTTTCACTACGGAGCCCAACGTCCCGCTTGCCTACGACCTCGCATGTCCGGTGGAGCGCGACGCGGAAGTGCGTGTGGCCGTCGACCCTGACAATCTGGAGGCCGTGTGTCATAAATGCGGTTCGCGCTATGATGTCGTGATGGCGGGCGGAAGTCCCGTGGCCGGTCCGGCCCTTACGGGCGACGTCAAGTATGGCCTCAGACGCTATGTATGCAGTCCCGGCATGGGCGGCGGATACGTAGTGCACAATTAAAACCACAACAGTCACAGTCCATATCATGCTGGAGCAACTGATAAAAATGATCTTACGTGGAGTCCTCATCGGAGTCGTAGTGTCGGCCCCGATGGGTCCTGTAGGCATATTCTGCATCCAGCGCACACTCGACAAGGGGCGTCAGTCAGGATTCTTCACCGGTGTCGGCGCCGCTGTGTCCGACCTTATATATTGCATACTCCTGTCTCTTATACACATCTGACGCTGCCGA
>USNC01000243.1 GCA_900555915.1 uncultured Porphyromonadaceae bacterium
CTACACGCGTAAGATCGTCGGCAGCGTCAGATGTGTATAAGAGACAGGTCATGGGGCTGTCTGAAGTGAATTCGCTCGCTATAGTGTTGTGGCTGGCCATGGAGGCGAGGTCGCGGTCGGTGTCGGCTGCGGCGGAGACGTCGGCTGCGGCGCCGGCGGGCGCGCCGGGTTCCACTGCCAGCCTGTGGGCGTATTTGCCCGACTCATACGAGAGTATCTTGTCGCGGCTCATCAGATAGGCGTGCACCTGCTTGGAGGGGAGTGTCAGCATGTAGGGGCGTTCCGGAGTGCCGGGCACTATGTCTTCGCGGTATTGCGGGTTCAGTATGCGGAGTTCGTCGGCCGGTATGCCGAGCACTGCGGAGATCTGGTCGAAATGCACTCGGTCGGTGATTCCGACGGTGTCGGTGACGAGAGGCTTGGTGGGAAGCACGGGGCTTATGTTGTGCTTCTGGTGGTAGGTCATGACATAGTTGGCGGCGATAAACATCGGCACGTAGCCGCGCGTCTCGTCCGAGAGATAATTGTAGATGCTCCAGAAGTCGGCTTTCGATGCGTCGAGACCCGCACGGCGGATGGCTTTGTTGACTGCTCCGGGGCCTGAATTGTAGGCCGCGATGGCGAGGCTCCAGTCGCCGTAGGTGTCGTAGAGTTGCTTCAGAAGGGCTGCGGCCGCCTTTGAGGAGGCGTAGGGGTCGCGGCGCTCGTCTACAAGGCTGTTGCACTCCAGCCCGCATCCCTTGCCTGTGGCGAGCATCATCTGCCATAGGCCGGTCGCTCCGTGCTTGCTCACCGCGTTGGGGTCGAGCCCGGATTCTATCACCGGCAGATACTTCAGTTCCTGAGGCAGGCCTTTCTCTTCAAGCGCCTGCTCGAAGATGGGCATGTAGTATATTCCCAGCCCGAGTATGGCGGCTATCTGCGGACGGCTGTTCTTGGTGTAGCGGTCTATGTATTGGCGCACTACGGAGTTGAACGGCATCTCGATCACTGTCGGCATCTGGGCCAGACGGCGCATTATCTCCTGGTCGGAGGTGTCGGGGTCTTTCTTGCTCTTGTAGCTGTCGTCGGTGGCTGTATAGTTGCGCATATACCAGCCTTCGAGCAGTTTCTGGGTGTCCTGTTCGAACGATTCCGGAAATACTATGGCATCGTCGGTGATGGAGGTCTTTATGTCCATCACGTTCGGGTTGGCGGCGGAGAGGGTGAGCCCGGTGGCCAGTGTGGCGATATAGAGTAGTATGGATTTGCGCATATTTGGTTGTCTGTTTTCAGTTGTCAGTTTTCAGTCGTCGGTTTCCTGTTGTCGGAGCCGATTCTCAATTCTCGATTCTCAGTTCCTAAAATGTAAACGACCAGTTCATGCCGAGCGAGTATCTCCGGCTCACTGGTTCGGTGTAGAAGCCCGGACTTATGTCCATCGAGAGGTCGGGGCTGATGTCGAAGTGGGCGAGTTGGGCGTCGACATAGGCGTCTACGATCGCCACCAGATACACCGCCACCATGCAGATGATGCAGAGGTCGCGGTTGCGGCGGTAGTAGTTCTTGCGGTTTTTCAGCACCGATTGCAGCCATTCTTTGTTGAGGGTGGATTCATCGGTGTTCGGCGGGAAGAAGTCCATGTATGATTTCCGGTTCGGGTCGCCGCTCATCAGGTCGAGATATCCGTTTGAGTAGTCTTTGAACTGAGTGTTGTTCCATCCTGTGCCGTAGCCAAGCCCCATGAATCCCGCCACTATGATGGGCAGTTTCCAGTATCGCCGGTTGTATATCTGGCCGAGTCCCGGACACAGGGCCGAGAGCCATACGGCGCGTGTGGGGTCCGGATTGAAGATCTTCTTGCCGTTGGGGTCAAACTGATAGTCGTCGGCCACCACCACGGTGTGCCCGACGCTGTCGGTCACTTCCCCCTCGAAGGGTGTCTTCACGAGCACTTCGGTGTCGAGCACCGAGTCGTTGGGCAGTGGAAGGGCGTCGGGGTCCTGGGCGTGAAGCGCCGGCCCTTGCAGCATTGCAAGAAGCGCTGCGGCCAGTGCCGCCACGAGTCTGCTTGACGGTGTGCTCATTGTTTAAGTTTCTCGAATGCGCTGACAAGCTGCATCAGTTGCTCGTCATTGTCAAATTTGAGTGTGATGCTTCCCTTGCCGCTGTCGTTGCGGGAGAATTTCACCGCTGTCGGGAAATATTGCTGCAGGTCTCTGACGAAGAAGTCGTAGTCTCCGGTGGCCTGCTGGCGGGGTCTGCCCCCTTCTCTGGCAGTGGCCTGCAGGTCGCCGTCGGCCGCGTCGCGGGCAAGTTGCTCCACCGTGCGCACGCTCAGGCCTTCCTTGAGTATCTGCTTGAATATCTTGAGCTGGAGTTTGGCGTCGTCGATGGCAAGGAGGGCGCGGGCGTGCCCCATGTCGAGTTTGCGGTCGCGCAGGGCTATCTGTATCTCGGCCGGAAGTTTCAGGAGGCGAAGGTGGTTGGTGATCACCGTGCGCGACTTGCCGACGCGCTCGCTGAGCCTTTCCTGGGTCAGGTCGTATGTGTCCAGAAGTTTGCGGAAGGCGAGCGCCACTTCTATGGCGTTGAGATCTTCGCGCTGGATGTTCTCTATCAGGGCCATCTCGGTCACTTCCGAGTCGGAGGCGGTGCGCACGTAGGCCGGCACAGTGTGCAGCCCGGCGCGCTGTGCCGCGCGCCAGCGGCGTTCGCCGGCTATTATCTGGTAGCCTCCCTCGGGCGAGGTGCGCAGCGAGAGGGGCTGGATGATGCCCAGTTCCCTGATCGAGGCCGCCAGTTCGTCAAGTCCTTCTTCTGAGAAACTGCGGCGTGGCTGGTCCGGATTCGGAGAGATGGAAAGTATGTCGATTTCGGAAATGGCGCTCCCGCCGTCGGTCCTCACTTCCGAGATGCCGATCAGCGAGTCGAGCCCGCGTCCGAGTGCATTGCGTTTGATTGCCATAAACTTAATAACTCATATTCTTCAGTCTCCGCTCGCGGATGCTGGATAGTCAATTTCTTTTCCGGTTGCGGGCGAGAAGTTCCTTGGCCAGCTGGCAGTAGGCTATCGCGCCGCGCGAGTCCGGGTCATACAGTATCACGGGAAGTCCGTGGCTCGGCGATTCGGAGAGTTTTATGTTGCGGGGTATCACCGTGCTGAACACCATGTCGCCGAAATGCCCCTTCAGTTCCTCGAATATCTGGTTGGCCAGGCGCAGACGCGCGTCATACATGGTCAGCAGGAATCCTTCTATCTCGAGTGTCGGTTTCAGACGGCTCTTGATGATGCGGATCGTATTGAGCCTGTCTCTTATACACATCTGACGC
>USNC01000244.1 GCA_900555915.1 uncultured Porphyromonadaceae bacterium
GTGTCTCGTGGGCTCGGAGATGTGTATAAGAGACAGGGCGGATACCTGAACAGGTGCGGACACTGTACGATCGGAGCTGTTACAGTAGCCCTTGAAGCAGGTCTTGTTGAATGCCACGAAGGTGAGAACGAAGTTGTTCTGGATGCTCCTGCAGGAATCATCAGAACAAAAGCTCATGTAAAAGACGGAAAGGTAACAGATGTAACTCTTACAAACGTACCTGCATTCATTTACAAAGACAACTTAACAGTTAATATCGACGGAGTAGACATTCCTTATACTATTTCTTTCGGTGGAAGTTTCTTCGCACTGGTTGATACTACAAAGCTTGACATTGGCGAAATCAACGCTAAGACAGTTCCTGCTTATACAGAACTCGGAATGAAGATTCGTGATAAAGTCAACGCAGAAGTTAAGATCCAGCATCCAACTCTGGACATCACAGAAGTTGACCTGGTTGAATTCTACGGACCAACACCGAATCCGGATCAGGCTACAATGAGAAACGTTGTTGTATTCGGAGATGCTCAGGCTGACCGTTCACCTTGCGGAACAGGTACAAGTGCCAAACTCGCTACTCTTCACGGATGGGGCCAACTCGGAATCGGCGAAGAATTTATTTATGAAAGTTTCATGGGAACACGCTTCAAAGGTGTGATCAAAGAAGAAACTAAGATCGGTGATTACGATGCAGTAATCCCAATGATCACAGGAAGTGCATATCTTACAGGTGTTGCTACTTACTTAATTGACTCTACAGATCCATTAAAATATGGTTTCCTTGTAGGCTAATGCATATTCGGGGTTGAATTAGATTGCATTATCATATATGATAGTAGAAGCGGATTCGTGTGATCCGCTTCTATTTTTTATACAGCAAAGAAGGGAATGAGCCGAATGCCACGTAAACGCAGATCTACAAAAAGCCGAATTGTTAAAGCAGCCTGGAACCTCTTTTACAAAAATGGCTACGAACAGACTACCGTAGAAGACATCATCAACACAATCATCGTAACCTGCAACCAGTCACTCTCCGAAAAAGCCTGAATTATGAAGATATTAGTATTGAACTGCGGCAGCAGCAGCGTGAAGTATAAACTCATCGACAGCGTGAGCAAGGAAGTGCTCGCCGAGGGCGGTGTGGAGAAAATCGGACTTCCCGACTCATTCCTGAAGTTCAAACGTCCCGACGGCAGCAAGGAGACCATCACCGTCGAGATGCCCGACGCGAAAGCCGCCGTGGGCAATGTGATAAAAGTTCTCACCGACCCGAAGGACGGAGTGATCAAATCGTTTGACGAGATCGACGCCGTCGGACACCGCGTGGTGCACGGCATGGACAAGTTCAACAAGTCTGTGCTCATCACTCCCGAGGTGATAGAGAAAGTGAAGGAGTGCTACACTGTGGCTCCGCTCCACAACCCCGCCAACATCGCCGGCATCGAGGCAGTGACAGAACTCATCCCGAGCGTGCCCCAGGTGGCAGTCTTCGACACCGCCTTCCATCAGACAATGCCCGACTACGCCTACATGTATGCCCTCCCCTACGAGACTTACGAAAAATATGGAGTGCGCCGCTACGGCTTCCACGGCACCAGCCACCGCTACGTGAGCCGCCGCGCATGCGAATTCCTCGGAGTGGACTATGACAAGCAGCGCATCATCACCTGCCACATCGGCAACGGCGGCAGCATCGCTGCAATCAAGGACGGCAAATGCATCGACACCTCAATGGGACTCACCCCCACTGAAGGTCTGATCATGGGCACACGTGTCGGCGACGTCGATCCCGGAGCCCTCGTCTATCTGATGAAAGCGATGAATCTTGACGCCGACGGCGTGATGAACCTCATCAACAAGAAGAGCGGCGTGGCAGGCATAAGCGGACTGAGCAACGACATGCGCGACATCGAAGCCGGAATCGAAGCAGGCAACGCCCGCGCCAAACTGGCTCTCGAAATGTATGAATACCGCATTCTGAAATATATCGGAGCCTACACAGCGGCGCTCGGCGGGGCTGACATCATCGTCTTCACCGGCGGTGTCGGCGAAAACCAGACAAGCCTGCGCGAGACAATATGCAAGAAACTCGCTTTCATGGGCGTGACACTCAACGAGGAGGCCAACAAGGTGCGCGGCGAGGAAATCGAGATCTCGGGCGCCGACTCCAAAGTGCGCGTAGTGGCAATACCCACCGACGAGGAACTCATGATAGCGGAAGACACCGCTGCCATCGTCGCCAAATAATAAGCACCAATTAGCCCAATCAGGCCAATTAGTCCAATTAAAATCATAACGACCATCAAATTCCGCCTTCACAGGCGGAATTTGAATTTTTTTAAATTATGCTCGACTTTATTACCTGGAACGCCGATCCCGTTCTTTTCTCTTTAGGCCCGTTCGCAGTCAGATGGTATGGTCTGATGTTTGTGACAGGTTTTTTCATAGGCTATCAGATAGTGGCAGCCATGTTCAAGCACGAAGGAGCTCCTGAAAGCTGGCTCGGGACACTTCTGACCTATCTTGTGGTCTGCACCATCGTGGGAGCAAGACTCGGCCATGTGTTCTTCTACGAATGGGACTACTATTCCGCTCACCCTGCCGAGATATTGAAAGTCTGGAACGGCGGACTCGCCAGCCATGGCGGCACCATCGCGATCATCATCGGAATGTGGATATTCTGCAAGTTCGTGGCCCACAAACCCATGAGCTGGGTGATCGACAAGATAGTGGCGCCGGTGGCGCTGACGGGATGCCTCATCCGCCTCGGCAACCTCATGAACTCGGAGATATACGGAGCGCCGACCGACCTGCCGTGGGGGTTCCTTTTTGTCAGGAACCACGAGATGCTGCCGTGTCATCCCACCCAGCTTTACGAGGCAGGATGCTATTTCCTGCTATTCCTGCTGCTCATGTGGATGTACTGGAAAAAGAATGCGGAAGAACGTCCATGGCTCATGTCGGGCGTATTTTTCCTTGTGACTTTCGGCTCAAGATTCATCATCGAATACGTGAAGAATGTGCAGGTGTCGTGGGAAATACAGATGCGCGCCGACTGGGGCATAAACCAGGGACAGCTGCTGAGCATCCCTTTCATCATCCTCGGCATAGGCCTGATCATCTATGCGATGTCACGCCCCAGGCAAAACTGGGCATTCCCGAACCGTTTCGCAGATGAAGGGAGGCTTTAGGCTGTGGGCTATAAAAAAAAAGACCGGTCTCCCGACTGGTCTTTCTTTTTTACGGAGATTATCAGTTCTGTCTCTTATACACATCTCCGAGCCCACGAGAC
>USNC01000245.1 GCA_900555915.1 uncultured Porphyromonadaceae bacterium
GGCTTGAACCAACGACCCCCTGATTAACAGTCAGGTGCTCTAACCAACTGAGCTATTGAAGCTTTTTTGCTTTTAAGAGGCGTTGTTCCTCTCAATTGCGATGCAAAATTACTGCTTTTTTTTGAACTGTGCAAATATTTTCGCAACTTTTTTTCAAAAAAATTATGTTGATTTATCTCGTCTGTTGATTATCAGTTGATTCCTGTTTGAACCTCTTTTCTCTTATTTGTTGATCCTGGCTGGCATCCTCTTTTATCGGGGTGGATGTCTTTTCCCCGGCTGATAAAATAGGATATGGAATGAGGGGCTTATAGATAAAGAAACTCCCGGAATTGATGTTCCGGGAGTTCTATGAAATCAGTTGATTCTGGTGTTTAGTTTGCTGCGTAGGGCTCTACGTTGATGAACTTACGTCCTTCTTTGCCTGTAGTGAAGACTACAATGCCGTCAACGAGTGCGAAGAGTGTGTGGTCTTTGCCGATGCCTACGTTGAGACCGGGGTGGTGAACAGTACCGCGCTGACGCTTGATGATGTTACCAGCCTTGCACTTTGATCCACCGAAAATTTTCACGCCGAGGCGTTTGCTTTGTGATTCGCGGCCGTTCTTAGAACTACCGACACCTTTTTTATGTGCCATATCAGATTGTTATTTTTCGATGTTTTTAACTAATACTTTGGAGAACTGCTGGCGATGGCCATTCAGGCGGCGATAGCCTTTGCGACGTTTCTTCTTGAATACGAGAACCTTGTCGCCCTTTACGAGGGGGAGAAGCACTTCACATTTTACTTTTGCTCCTTCAACGGCAGGAGCGCCGACAGTTACGTCGCCGTCGGCGTCGAGAAGCAGAACCTTGTCGAAAACGACTGCGTCGCCTTCCTTCACTTCATCGCCGAGGTGGTGCACATACAGAAACTTGCCTTCTTCGGCCTTGAACTGCTGACCTTTGATTTCTACGATTGCGTACATTTTATTTTAATATATTATTGGTGTTTGCGTTGGGCGCATCTGCTTTACGCTGATGTCTTTATAGGCCATGGCGCGAAATGCGCTGCAAAATTACAAAAAAAAACTGAGAATGCAAAGCTTTTCTCAGTTTTTTATCAGAAAAACTTCTCATAAAACACACATAAAATGCGGTAAGTATGAGCGGATTATTCCGAGGTGCAGTTTTTTTCAAGCAGTATGCGGTTGAGTTGCCCGTGCTCTACGAGAAAACCATCGTGTCCGAAGGGTGATTCTATCTCGAAGTAGCGTGCCGACGGTATCATCCTGGCGAGTTGTCGCATTTCGTCGGGAGTGAATATTATATCGGTGGTGATTCCTACTACGATGGTCTCCGCCTTTATGGTGGAGAGCGCGTTTTCCAAGCCTCCCCGTCCCCGTCCCGCATCATGGGTGTCGAAGGCGTTGAGTATTGTCATGTATGAGTATGCGTTGAATCGCCGACATAATTTCTCTCCCTGATAGCGCTGGTATGTGCATGCCCTGTGTGAGTCCGGAATTTCCTGTGTCGGCGGGTCCTGCTGAGTGGCGTTGTATCCCCAGGGGCCGCGGTAGGAGAGGAGCCCGATGGCACGGGCGGTAGCCAGTCCGGTCTTTCCCGCTTCAGGGTCCGGCTCTCCGTATGTCGGATCGCCCAGTATGGCCATGCGTTGGGTCTCGTCGAGCGCTATGCTCCAGGGAGAGGCTTTGGCAGACGTGGCTATAAGGATAAGTCGACCGGTACGCTCCGGTTGCATCACGGCCCATTCTATCGCCTGAAAGCCTCCGACGGAACTCCCGACGAGTGTGTGGATCTTTTCTATGCCGAGGGCATCGCAGAGCAGGATATGGGCATTGACCATGTCGCGTATCGTGATCATTGGAAAGCCGGAATAGTAGGGAGTGCCGGTGGCCGGGTTTTCCGACAGCGGACCCGTGGAGCCGTAATGCGAACCTATTATGTTGGCGCACACCACAAACCATTTGTCAGGGTCGAGAAAGCATCCATGTTCCACTGTGTGCGGCCACCAGTCGGCGACGTCGCTGTTGGCGGTTAGGGCGTGGCATACCCACACCACATTGTCTTTGCGCTCATTCAGTCTGCCATATGTATGGTACGCTATCCGGAGTCGGTCGAGCGATTCGCCGGATTCGAGTGTGAAAGGCTCAGACGATTCGTATATTCTCATTTTGTGATGAGGTGAAGTCATTTGCCGGTCATGATCTGGAGCACGAGCCGGTCGGTGGCCTGCATGGACTCGCGTCCTATCTTGGTGAGGTTGTGTATGGTCTCGTCAACGCCGTCGGAGACTATGCCTTCTGCGGAAGTCACGGCAAACCCTTTCATGGCGAGCATGGCCGACATCATCGCCGTGCTGACGCCGCTTGAGATTTTCATCGAGCATGAGGGTTTTGCGCCGTCGCAAATCATTCCGGTTAGGTTTGCCACCATGTTTTTCACCGCATCGCAGATCTGATTGAAATCCCCGCCCATGAGATATACAAGAGCGCTCGATGCGCCGGTGGATGCCACCACGCATCCGCACAAGGCTGAGAGCCGTCCGAGCGATTGCTTGATGTAGATAGAAGTCAGATGGCTGATGATGAGAGCTCTCACTGTGGTTTCTTCCGATGCGTTGATGTCTTTTGCATATGACACCACCGGCATTGTGGCGGTTATTCCCTGGTTGCCCGATCCGCTGTTGCTCATCACCGGGACCATGGCGCCACCCATTCTGGCGTCGCAGGCGGCGGAGGTGAGCATGATGGCATGTGCCACAGGTGTATCGCCGAAGAAGTTCTCGCCGAAATGCTGCACTGTCGATCCGAGTGAATGGCCGTAGTTGCCTTTCAAGGCGAATTCCGCAGCCGCCAGATTGAGGCGTTTTGCCTCGAGAATGAAGGAAATCTCCTCCAACGGAGCGGTGGTGGCATAATCATATACCATCCTTAGGTTGAGTTCAGGCTGCTGGCTGCCGGTGTCGCTGCATCCTTCCGTCGTGTCTTTTTTCTCAAGCAGAATGTCGTCGTCTTTGGCGATGAACACGAAATTGGTATGTGAGCCGGAAATGACAGCCCTGACTGTGGAGTCGCCGGCTTTTGCCGTCACGTCGATATGTAGGTTTGAGGGAGCCTCTTCGTCGAGTGCGATGCTTATTCTGTCTTCGCTGATATATTGTCTGCCCTTTTCCACCATTTCAGGAGTCACATCGCGGAGCACCTCCAGTCCGTATTCCGACTTTCCTGTCAGCGCGCCAAGCGCCACAGCTATAGCTGTCTCTTATACACATCTGACGCTG
>USNC01000246.1 GCA_900555915.1 uncultured Porphyromonadaceae bacterium
GGTGGCTCCGGTGGCTATCTCGCCTGCCGATGGCTCCGAAGTGTCGCGTATCAATGCTACTTCCAACCCTGTAAGCCTCCGCTTCAATTCCGAGATTGCCAATGTCGGGGATGACGCTCCGAAGATGAGACTCTATCTCCTGGATGATGAGGGAAAACGTGAGGAAGTGGCTGTGCTCGGCGGCTCAATCACCGGCGATGTGCTCAGCGTATATCCTATGCTTGAGCAGAGACTTGCCTACGGCTCGAAATATCAGATCGTGATTCCGGCCGGCGTGGTCTCTGACCTCTCGGGCGCTGACCCCAATGAGGAGATCGTCGTCAACTACGTGGGCGCTTATGTGCCCGAAGGTCCCGGCTCTGACGGTGTGCTCTTCGAGGATAACTTCGACCAGGGCCTTACCAACAAGTGGATGTACTATGACGGTGCTTCCGACAATGAGCCGTCTACTCTCATGCAGAGCTGGGGCTTCGAGCAGGGTATGCCCTGGTGGACTGTCATGGACAATGAGATGGCGACCTCGCAGAGCGCGGCTTCCCACTCCATGTTCAAGTCGCCCGGTCAGGCCGACGCGTGGATGGTGACAAGCCTCGTCAATATTAAGGACGATTCGGCTTATCTTTCGTTCAAGTCGCAGAGCTACAGGGATGTCGGTGACCATCTGAAGGTATATGTATATGTCACCGACGATATCTACACCATGCTCACCCCGTCGATTGTCGACAATTTCCGCTACTACGGTGATCTGGTGTTCGACGAGGTGCAGTATCCCGGCAAGGATGAGGAACTCCTCGAAGGCGACTGGGTGGAAAACAGCATCTCCCTCGCAAAATATGCGGGCAAGAACATATACGTGGCCTTCGTCAACGACAACCGCAACAAGTCGGCTGTCTTCCTCGACGATGTGCGACTTGCAGTGGAAATGAAGTTCAACGTGCTCAATCTCACTCCGGCCACTGTGGTGGACAAGACTGAGATTGCAGTTGAAGGCATGATTCAGGTGGTCGATCCCAATGCTTCATACAATGGATATTCCATCGTGCTCAGTGATGCTGACGGTAACAAGATTTCCGAACTCGCCGATGCCGATGCAGTGGCTGTCAACGGTTGGAAATTAAACTTCACCATGCCTCAGAACCTGCCTCTGACCGTGGGCAAGGAAAACAAATACTCCATTGCCGTCACTCTTGGCGACAAGACTGAAGTGGTAAATGCTTCTGTTGGCGATCTCGCGCTCCAGACATCGAAGAAAGTGGTGATAGAGGAGATGACAGGACAGGGTTGCCAGTACTGTCCGCTCGGACATGCCGCTGTCGAGTGGATACAGAAAGATTTCCCCGGTCTCGTGCTCCCGATCGAACTGCATACTTATACCGGTGATAATCTCAACAACGAGAAGGTGCAGGATCTCTGCAACAGTCTGGGTCTCCAGTCTGCTCCGACTGCTCGCGTCAACCGTAAGGCCGGCTCTCTGTCGCCGATGGATCTTGACGAAAACGGCAACTATGTCTACAAGAATGCCAATGTATGGTACGACCATGTGGTGTCGGAACTCGAGAATATGGCTCCCGCCGATGTCGAGGTTACTTCGGTAGTGTTCGACGGAACCAACTGCGTGGCCGACGTGAAGGTGACCTACGCTCTCGACATTGAGAAGGCCAATGCCAATCTTCTTCTCGAACTCTGCGAGGACGACATAATGGGTTTCCAGACCAACTCCCGCTACGATCTCGACCAGCCCGCTCTCGGCGAATGGGGCAAGGGCGGTATCTATGGCAAGCCGACTGTGCTTTACTACTATCACAACGTGCTCCGCAACTGGGAGGGCACCACTTTCAACGGCACCGGTGGCCTTCTCCCCGACATGATCGAGGCGGGTGTCCCCTACGAGGTGAAGATGAAGGTGGCTGCTCCGAAGTCGATCTCCGACATCAAGAAGACTCATGTCACCGCTATGCTCATCGACTCTGAAAGCGGACGCGTGCTCAATGCCGACCGCCGTTTCACTGATGATGAAGTGTCAGTCGACCAGATCGACTCGCAGTTCTACTCAATGACTGTCGACGGCCGCAACATCAATATCGCTTATCCGGGCGACCTTGAAGTGCAGGTTTACTCGCTCGACGGCGTTAGAATTGCTTCCGCATCCGGCAGCGACGCTGTCTCTCTCGATGTAGAGGCCGGCAATTCGATCGCTCTCGTGGTTGTGCGCACTGCCGATGGTCTCCGCCACCACAAGGTGCGTCTGAATTGATCGCTTAATCCATAACCCGCTGTTTTGCAAAGCAAGATAGCGCTGCTTAAACTCAACTTCCGCTTGCGGAAGTTGAGTTTTTTTATTATTTTTGTATCATGAAAAAGAAATTTGGAAATATGATAGCGTTGGTCATGGCGGCATCTTCATTGGCCATGGCAGCAGATATCAATGGTTATAAGGAAATACTCGCCATATCCATCTCCGATGTTGATATGGCCTCTTCGGTGAAGTGTGATGGCGGCAATGCCGTCAGACTCGTCTCATTCAGTGGCGGATGTGACAATGATTATTTCAAAGGCAAAGTGCTCCCCGGCGGTCTGGATCTGCAGAAGGACGACAATGGAATCTCTACCCTTTCGGCCCGCTACACACTCAGCGGTGTCGACTGTCGGGGCGACAGTTGCCGGATTTTTATTGAAAACAACGCTGTGCAGGGTTCTCCCTACAGTCTGCCGAAAGTGTTCACCGACAGCAAGGCCCTCTCTTTCCTGAACACTTCCGACCTGATAGGCTATATCGACACGGAAGGCGATTTCACAATCCGTATCTACGCTCCCGAATCAGGGACTCCGGTCTCTATGGAAAAGATAATGATTCCGGGAGATCACGGCCTTCTCGCCGCGACGCTTGAGAAGCCCGTGCTGAAGGCCGGAGAGAAATGTCCGATGGTGATCATATGCCATGGTTTCGGCGGCAACAGGAAGGACGGCTTTATCGGCGACCTCGGCAGGCAGCTCGCCGCCAAGGGGATAGCGACACTCCGGTTCGACTTCAACGGACACGGTGAGAGCGAAGGCCTTTTCAGTGAGATGACGGTGCCCAACGAGGTGGCTGATGCAAAATGTGTGTATCAGTATGTGTCGTCGCTCCCCTTCGTGGATACCGACCGCATAGCCGTTGTCGGCCACTCGCAGGGTGGGGTAGTGGCTGCCATGACGGCCGGAGAACTCGGCCACGACCGCGTGAAGGCCGCCGTGCTGATGGCTCCGGCCGCCGTGCTCCGCGACGACTGCATAC
>USNC01000247.1 GCA_900555915.1 uncultured Porphyromonadaceae bacterium
AGCAATGGATGGAATCATCCACCGAGAAATTCGACCTCATACTGAGTTCATCTGCCATACAATGGTTTGCCAACCCGCTGCGCTTCATATCTGAAGTGAGCAGACATCTCAACAAAGGTGGCGTAGCCATAATCTCCACATTCACCGAAGGCAACCTTAAAGAACTTGACAGCCTCCGCCCCAGCCCTATTTTCTACCATACGCTTGAAGAATACAAGTCAGCCGGAGCCATGGAGACAATAGACTGGGAGAGGGTGCTGGAATTTGACACTCCGCGCGAGCTTCTGATGCATCTTCGTCTCACAGGCGTGCAACCTTCCGAGGGCAAAAAACGTTTATACGGCAGCAGTCCGCTGAAGTTGACATCTGTCCCTACCAGGCTCACATATCGGCCGGCGATACTCATCATAAGGGGCCAATAAGAAAAGCCCGAAGAGACGGATGCGGACATAAATACGCAAAAACAAGGCTCCAAAGCCAAAAAATAATAAATAATATGAAAGAAGGAGATAAATTCCCCGACCTCTTGGGTCTCGACGCCACCGGCAAGGAAGTTCGCCTCAGCGACTATCCGGGTAAAAAATTCGTGGTTTACTTTTACCCGAAAGACAACACACCTGGCTGCACAGCCGAGGCTTGCAGCCTCAACGACGGACTCGACCGCCTGTCGGAAGCCGGATACCAGGTGATAGGAGTAAGCAAAGACTCAATGGCCAGCCACCGGAAATTCGCCGACAAATTCTCGCTGCGCTTCCCGCTCGTGGCCGACACCGAAACCACCCTCTGCCAGGAAGCCGGAGTGTGGCAGAAGAAAAAGATGGCCGGAAGGGAATATATGGGAATAGTGCGCACCACATTCCTGCTCTCGCCCGACGGCACAGTAGAAAAGATAATATCAAAGGTCAACACCAAAGCCGCAGCCGACCAGATACTGTCGGAGATAGAGTGAGACAACACTATCACGCGGCACCCGGGATTCCGCCTGCAATTACTGTTGCAGGCGGAATCTTGAATATATCGAAGAGGCTTGCATCACACGGGATCCACATCGTAGTGTATCTGCGAGGATTTGATCTGCGGGGTGGCGGCGAGACGCAGATACACCTCGCGCAGGAGCGCCTTCACTTTCCTCATCGATGCCTGCGACTCCACTTTCAGCATTATCTGCTGGAGATACCAGGTGTTGACGCGGGAGACAAACGGTTTCTCGGGTCCGAGCACCCGGGCGCCGAACACTTTTCTCAATTCCATCGTCAGCATCACGGCAGCCGCGTCGCAAGTCGCTGCGTCCTTGTTGCGCAGAAAAATGTTGATAATCTTGGTAAAGGGGGGATAACCGTAGCGTAGTCTGTTGGCAAGTTCCTCCTCATAATATGCCGCGTAATCATGCCTGACCACATGACCGAGCACTTTCTCATCGGTCTTTGTGGTCTGTATCATCACTATTCCCGGTTCTTTTCTGCGTCCCGCGCGCCCCGCCACCTGCTCAAGCATATTGAAAGCGCGCTCCGTGCTTCTGAAATCCGGGAAATTAAGCAGCGTGTCGGCATTCAGCACACCCACCACCTTCACCTTCTCGAAGTCAAGACCTTTGGAGACCATCTGCGTGCCGACAAGAATATCGGTACGATGCCCGGCGAACTCCTCGATCAGATCCTGATATGCCTGCTTGTTGCGCGTCGTGTCGAGATCCATACGCGCCACCTTCCTGTCGGGGAATTCCTCCTGTATCTCCTCCGCGATACGCTCTGTGCCGTAGCCGAACTTATCGATGGTATTCTCACCGCAGGCCGGACATACATTGGGCAACGTCTGTGTGGCACCGCAATAATGACACCGCAGCAACTGACTCCCCTTATGATAGACCATGCTTACATCGCAGTTTCCACACTTGGGACTCCATCCGCATGTGCGGCACACCACCACAGGAGCGAAACCGCGGCGGTTCTGAAACATTATGGCCTGCCAACCTCCGTCAAGAGCCTCCCTGACAGTCTTGCGCAAGGGCACCGACAGAATTCCACTCACGCTTTTCTGCTTCCGCATCTGCTTCATGTCTATGACCTGCACCTCGGGCAGACCCGCACCCTCGAAGCGCTCGGAGAGCGAGACGAGCCCATACTTACCGTTACGGGCCTTCCAGTATGTCTCCACTGAGGGTGTGGCCGAACCGAAGAGCGTCTTGGCTCCGTGCATCGAAGCCAGCACAGTGGCTGCATCGCGCGCATTGTATCGCGGAGCCGGATCATACTGCTTGTAGGAAGCCTCATGCTCCTCATCCACCACAACCAGTCCCAGACGTGCGAACGGCAGAAACACCGAACTTCGCACGCCGAGCACTAACAGTGGTTCAGTCGAATTGAGCAGACGGTTCCATATGTCCACCCGCTCGCTGTCGGAAAATTTCGAATGATACACCAGCAGTCTTGATCCGAACACTTTTCTCAGGCGGTCGGTCAGTTGAGTGGTGAGCGATATTTCGGGAACGAGGAAAAGCACCTGATGGCCGTCGTCGAGCACCTCGCGAATGAGATCGCAATATATCTCGGTCTTACCCGAACCTGTGACACCATGCAGCAGCGTGATCGGATGCGTCTTGAACGAGTCTCTGACAGCCTGCGCTGCCACGGCCTGCGCCTGCGACAGCTCCGCCATCCGCGGCACTTGGTCGCAAGAGACATCAAACCGGTTGATTTTCTCCTTATATATCTCAAGTATGCCCTTGTCGGCCACAGCCTTGAGCACTGCAGCCGAAACTCCGCTCTCCTTCAGAAGAGCATCACGCTCCACATCGCGGAGCGCCTCTCCCCTCACCATAAATCTCGACATATCGAGATAGGCCAGAAGCACAGACTGCTGCTGCCTGCTGCGCGCCACCCGGCTGAAGAAATCATCAAGCAGATCCTGACTTTCCCTTCCGCATGTGATTCTTACCTTTGTAACCGTCTTCGGCCGGTATCTCTCCACTATCTTCTCATCAACTCTGACCACTCCTGCCGCGAGAAGCGCGTTCACGTGCGGCGCTATATTCTTGATGCCGAGAGTCTTTTCCAGTCCGGTGAGCGAGTCTTTTCCGGAATGCTGAAGAGCCGCCACTATCATCGACTGTCTCTCCGAAAGCAGGAGGCCGTCCTCGCTGTCGAAATCCTGATTGAGTGTGACCATACTCTCGCTCTCGAGTTTAAGACCGGAAGGAATGGCGGCTTTCATCACCTCTCCTACCTGTCTCTTATACACATCTCCGAGCCCACGAGACACTGAGCGATCTCG
>USNC01000248.1 GCA_900555915.1 uncultured Porphyromonadaceae bacterium
ATCTACACGCGTAAGATCGTCGGCAGCGTCAGATGTGTATAAGAGACAGAACCAAAGGGGGAGATTGTTATCATAATCGGAAACACCCCGAAGAATGCAGAGAAAACAGACGAGGAGGATTTCCGGCACGATTTCCCTATGAGAAACCCAAAATGATTAATCCCTAAAAACTATAGAATTATGAAGAAATTAATTCCCGCATGCGCCATAGCAGCCCTCACACTCGCGGCTTGCTCAGGCCAGGGTGAGAAGTCGCAGACCGACTCAATCACCATCATTACCGCACAATATGAAGAGGCATCGTCATTCAACGACTCTCTGCTCCTTCTCATGGGCGACATCTACTCCGGACTCGACTCCATCAACATGCAGGAAGGACTGCTCTACAACGCCGAGAAGGGTGGCGAGGGAGCCAACCGCAGAGCCGACATCCGCTCCAATCTCGCCGGCATCAAGGAAAGACTTCAGCAGAACCGCGTGATGCTCAATCAGATGCAGAGCAAACTTGACAACAGCACAGGCAACAACTCAGTGCTGAAGAAGACCATCGCCGACCTCCAGGCACGCATTGACCAGCAGGAGAAAAAGATAGCAGAGCTCAACACCCAGCTTGAGACCGCCAACGCACAGATAGCCGACCTCAACACCAAGGTGACGGAGAGCCAGGAGAACCTGCAGGCCGAGACCGAGGCCCGCGAGAAAGCGCAGGCCGAGGCCACCGCTGCCGAAGCACTCGCCAACAGGGTATATTACGCCATCGGCACAAACAAGGAACTGAAACAGAACGGTCTTCTCGAGAAGAAATTCCTCGGAGCCACCAAGGTGCTTCAGGGCGACTTCAACGAAAACTACTTCACCACAGCCGACAAACGCAATCTCAGCGTGATCAACACCGGCGGCAAGAAAGTGAAGATCTGGGGCAACATCCCTGAGGGAAGCTATGAGATTCTCGACAATGCCAACGGCACAAAGAGTGTGAGAATCACCGACGCGGAATCTTTCTGGAGCCGCACGCCCTACCTGATCATACAGATCAACTGATCTCGATGACGGGCTCACAATTCTGAACCCGCGAAGTCCGACACCCGATGCGACGCCCGGCGCCATCGCATGTAGAACTTTATCGAAAAGAAATGAAATGAAGAAAACTGCAATGCTTTTGATATGCGCTGCCATGTCCTCCGGGGGCATGGCAGCCGTTTCTGTAGATAAAATCGACCCTCCCTACTGGTGGACGGGGATGCACGACAACACGCTGCAGCTCCAGATCCATGGCCAGGACATCAAGAACTGCGAGTTCTCGACCGACTATCCCGGAGTCACGGTAGACTCGGTGGTGCGCCTCGACGGGAGCGACAACTGGCAATACGTGTACCTCACCATAGGCCGCGACGCGCGTCCGGGCAAGATGAGACTGCAGTGGAAGGCCGGCGACAAGACCATCAGCCGCGACTTTGAACTGAAAGAGAGGCGCGAGATGCGCGGCGCACAAGGATTCTCGGCCGCCGATGTGCTCTATATGATCATGCCCGACCGTTTCGCTTCGGGCGGAGGAAAGCACCCCGACGCGAAATCGCTTGCCAACCGGTCGGCCACCGACCGCGACAATCCCAACGCCCGCCATGGGGGCGACCTCAAGGGAATAGCCGACCATGTGGGATATGTAGACTCGCTCGGTGTGACGGCTGTATGGCTCAACCCCGTGCTTGAGAACGACATGCCCCGCGGAAGTTACCACGGATACGCCACAACCGACTATTACCGCGTAGACCCCCGCTTCGGCACCAATGAAGAATACGCAGCCCTCACCGACACACTCCACAATCATGGCATGAAAATGGTGATGGACATGATATTCAACCACTCGGGCAGCCACCACCCGTGGGCTCTCGACCCTCCGGCCAGCGACTGGTTCAACCATCAGGACGGATACGTGCAGACCAACTACAGGCTGAGCACAATCACCGACCCCTATGCCTCGGACTACGACAGGGACCTGACGGTCAACGGATGGTTTGTGGAAGAGATGCCCGACCTCAACCAGAAGAACCCGCACCTGATGAAATATCTGGTGCAGAACTCCATATTCTGGATAGAAGACGCGCAGATCGACGGCATACGCATGGATACCTACCCCTACGCCGACATGGAGGCCATGGGACGCTGGATCGACGCCGTGATGGCGGAGTATCCGAAGTTCAACATCGTCGGCGAGTGCTGGTATGGCTCCCCGGCAGGCGAACAGTTCTGGCAGACAGGTTCGGCAGTGGCGGCCGCCAAGGGAATCGACACTCGTCTTCCGGTGGTGATGGACTTCCCACTGAGCATACTCTGCGCCGACCTGAAGCCCTTCAAGGTCGACTCGCAGGCATGGAACGGAATCAACGAGGTGTACGACCACTTCGCGCTCGACTACGTCTATGCCAACCCGATGAATGTGCTCAGATTTCTCGACAACCACGACACCGACCGCTTCATACTCGAGATGCCGGAAAACCTCGACGCGTGGAAGCAGGCGGTGGCCCTGCTTCTGACAGTGCCGGGTATTCCCCAGATATATTACGGCACCGAACTGCTGATGCACGGCAGCAAGGAGAAATCCGACGGATTCGTGCGCCGCGACATGCCCGGCGGCTTCAAAGGCGACAAGCGCAACGAGTTCGAGGCGGCGGGCAGAAGCGACATCCAGAACGAGGCTTTCGACTTCATATCGGCAATAAACAGATGGAGAAAGACTTCCGACGCCATCGGCAAAGGAGACATGAAGCACTTCATGCCCACCAACGGAGTGTATCTCTACCGCCGCAAATACGGGCCCGAAGAAGTGATCGTGATACTCAACGGCAAAGACGAGGACCTCGCCCTCGACATGAGCCGAGACGCCGAGATAATAGACGAAGGAGCCACCTACACCGACATACTGACAGGCGAACGCCGGACGCTGCGCGACGGCGGCAAGCCGCTGAAGACAGCGAAGAGAGGCACATACATCTACACCAGAAAACAAGACTGACATGAAGACAGGATACGTTGCGGCAGCATGCCTCGCGCTGATTTTGGCGGCAGGCTGCAAACCTACAGAGAAAGGCTACAGGCAAGCCTACGACGCCGCCCGCGCCAAGCGGGAACACGTGGATCCGGACGACGCGCTCCTCACCGGCGGACACCGGCTTCTCGACGAAAAGGCGACAAACTGGACAGTGCTCGGAAGCGACACGCTGCAGCTTCTGTCTCTTATACACATCTGACGCTGCCGACGATCTTACGC
>USNC01000249.1 GCA_900555915.1 uncultured Porphyromonadaceae bacterium
CGAGATCGCTCAGTGTCTCGTGGGCTCGGAGATGTGTATAAGAGACAGCTCAACATGGTGCGTGTAGGCACTTCAGGCTCCCTTCAGGAAGACCTCCATATCGGCGACTTTGTGATTGCGGAGAAGGCTACGGGCACCGACGGTATCCTTAACTACTATGCCATGCGCGATGAGGTCTGCGACCTTGATTTCGAACGTGAGTTCACCCGCCACACAGGGTGGATGAAGACCTGGGCCGCTCCCTACACCGTCGACGCCGATCCCTGGCTCGTGGAGCGGATCGGCAAGGATGACATGGTGAGGGGATATACGATCTCCGCTGTCGGTTTCTATGCCCCGCAGGGAAGGAAAGTGCGTCTGCCGCTTGCAGACCCCGACCTGAACGCGAAGATAGAGAGTTTCCGCTATAACGGACGTCCGGTCACCAACTTCGAGATGGAATCCGGATGTCTCTCCGGGATGGCCCGGATGCTCGGCCACCGCGCCATGACGGTCTGCTGCATCATCGCCGAGCGTCGCGCCTCGAAGGCCAACACCGACTATAAGCCCCGTGTCCGCGAACTGCTCCGGACTGTCCTCGACCGCTTCTGACCTATTTCCCCAATTAGTCTTATTGGCCCAATTGGACTAATTGGCCCAAATCAAATTTTTCGGCTGAAAAATTTGCATTTCTCTCAAATTTTTCGTAACTTTGCATTCGCTATGAGAGGCATTCACCTCTGTGGCGATAGCGATTGCCTTATGGTGTAATGGTAGCACACCAGATTTTGGTTCTGTTTGTCCAAGTTCGAATCTTGGTAAGGCAACCATGATATTTGTGGCCTCCCTTTTTCAAGGAAGGCCTTTTCTGTAATACTGCTAATACTTCATTACGATGAAAATCAAACATTTTATAGCAGCGATGGCGCTTGCCGTCCCTTCGCTGATATGGGCGGTGCCGGCTGATCCCCGTGTGCGCACGCTCAAGAATCCCGACGGCACTTCGGTGGAGGTGCGCGTGCATGGTGATGAACATTTCCATTTCATGACCGATGCCGCATGCACTGCGATAATGCATCAGAATGAAGCCGGATACTATGTCAACACCGTGCGCGACGGCGCTCCTCTGGTGTTCAACCGCCGGAATGTGGAGATGCTCCGCGCGGAGAAGGAGGCCGCCTCTCCCAATTTCGCGCTGGCCCCCGCCGCCGGTCCGTCGAAGATGGCTTCGCTTGATGCCGGTGGCCGTTCAAACTATCCTACGATAGGCAATGGAACCCGCTCTCTTGTGGTGCTGGTGGAGTTTGACGATGTCGATTTCACTGTCGAGAACCCGAAGGAATATTTCACCCGTCAGCTCAACGAACCCGGCTTCTCCGACTATGGCGGCAAGGGTTCGGCCCTCGACTATTTCAAGGATGCCTCTCACGGACTCTACACTCCGCAGTTCGACGTGTACGGTCCTGTGAAGGTCAGCAAGAAGGCGTCTTATTTCAAGGATACCAATTCCGGCCGCATGGGGTTGCTCATCAGTGAGGCAGTGACTCAGTTGTGTGAGTCGGGCGAACTCGACCTTTCCAACTATGACTTTGATGAAGACGGTATTCTCGACACCATATTCATATATTATGCCGGATATGGCAGCGCCGATTCCAAGACTGAGACCATCTGGCCTCACCAGTCGGATTATTCTTACCTTACATACTACGGATATCCCGTGTTGAAATATAATGGAGTGAAGGTTGGTCCATATGCCTGCGCCAACGAACTCAAGGGCTGGAATCCGCAGACCGGCCGCCAGCCATGGGACGACGGTTCAACTCCGTGGGTCGATGGTATAGGCACCTTCGTACATGAATACGGCCACGTGCTCGGCCTTCCCGACATGTACGACGTGGATTACAACGATGAGACCGTGACTCCCGGCGACTGGGACGTGATGGACGGCGGATGCTACAACTTTCAGGGCTGCGTGCCGCCGTTGTATTCTGCCTATGAGCAGTGGGTGTGCCGCTGGCTCGAATATACCGACGCCGTAGACGGTACACACTATGATTTGAAGGCGCTTGGCAACAGCGAGACACCGGCTGCTGTCAGACTCAGAATCCCGAAGACTACAAGCGGTACCAGTTTTGAATCGGAGTATTTTGTGATGGAGGCTCGTGATAATTCCAAATGGGATGCCTGCTTCCCCGAACCCGGACTGATGATATGGCGTATCAATTATAAGAAGAATTTGTGGACCAGCAATTCGGTAAATTCCAAAAATGGCTCCAACGTGGAGATTCTATATGCGGATGGAGAGGAAGAACCTATGTTTACCGGAGGGCATGTCTATCCCGGAAGTGTGAATGAACTGATCCCGTCAAAAATATATGGTCAATGGAAATCTCCATTCATAACCGATATTTCCTACGATGCGGATGCGAAGCAGGCTTCTTTCGACTTCAATGTGATTACGGAGGCTCCGAAAGGCGCTCCTGTCTTAAATGATCAGCCTTATGCCGACAAGGGAACCGCCCGCAACTTCACTCTTTCGTGGAATGAGGTGGAAGGTGCTGAAACCTACCTGCTTACAATCAAGAGAGTCAGCACCGGAAAGGTTTTGGGTCTTTATGATGAATTTGATGTCGGGAATGTCACATCTCAAAAGGTGGTGAGCGTGCCTCTCGGTTATTGGAACAATGAGATAGAGGCCTATGTGCGTGCAGTAAAGGGTATTCCTTGTGCCGACACTTCCAATGTGGTGAGATTTGTTCCTAAGGATCTCCCCAAGGGCTCTGACCAGGGTTCGGTTGAGTCTGTCGGCTCCGAGGTCGTGATCAGTGGCGGTGAAGGTTGCGTGATCGCTCCGGAAGGCGCGGAAGTCTATGATATGGCCGGACAGCGTCTGCAGAAAGAGAATCTCATGCCGGGTGTCTATATCGTGGCATTCGGATCGAAGACTGTGAAAGTTGTGGTGAAGTAATCGCAGCGTTAAGTCTGATATGATATGTGGAGGGCGTGCCTTAGGGCGCGCCCTTTTTTCTTGTCGGAGGCTGTCGCTGACGGTCTCTTTCCGCTTAAATCCCCACATGATGGCCGTTTTTTGACCTGTTTTGGGGTGTTTGGCAAAATGTTAAATTATTGCATTGTTTAAGGGTGTGTCAACCTTTGAATTGATGTTGGATTGGTTGATATTTGCTTTTGATATGTCGTTTTGATAATTTATTTTAAAATTTTGTTTTCCGAGGTATGTCTGTCTCTTATACACATCTCCGAGCCCACGAGACACTGAGCGATCTCGT
>USNC01000250.1 GCA_900555915.1 uncultured Porphyromonadaceae bacterium
GAGATCGCTCAGTGTCTCGTGGGCTCGGAGATGTGTATAAGAGACAGAGATGGTAGCGGGCACTGTCTCGCCCACAGTCTCCAGCGGAGTCGGGTTGGTGGTGAAGTATTCGGAAGCGAACTCACTCACCTTCTTGGAGCATGAACCCAGCGAGAGGGTCACGGCTGCCAATGAAAGATAAACTAATGTTTTTTTCATGATCATGTTATAAAATTACTTAAATTTTGGATTATCAGTTATTTAGCAAACGGCAGACTCACGTCTGCCCACGGAATCGCACTTCTTGAAGCCAAAGTTACACAATTAGAACTGAATTTGCAACTTTTTCGGCGATAAAAAAACGCAGCCGCGCAGCCATGATGCGCGCCGTCGGCCTACGACTCGTAGAATATGGCTTCTTTCTGATAGCGGGCCATGAGTGTGTTGTAGGCCCAGTCGTCGCAGGGATTGAGCGATATGCCGCGCGACTCGTCGATGATATAGTCGGTGATCGGCGCACCGGCATAGATCGAGCACACCACGCCTCCGCCGAGCCTCGGGTTGACTTCCATCAGCAGATACCGGTTGCGGTCAATGTCGTGCAGGAACTGGAGTGTGACGGGTCCCCTCAGATTGAACTTCTCTATCACCTCGCGGCTGAGACGGTCGAGGGTGGTGTTGCGGCATGTGATGGTCCGCGTGACCTCGCCTCCCATCACCTCAAGGCGCACGCGCGGCACCACGGTGAGCACCTCTCCCTGCTGCGATATGTAGCAGTCTACGGTGTATTCATCCTTGTTCTCGAGATATTCCTGCACCAGATAGTCGCTGAGATTCTCGAGCTGCATCAGCTCGTCGAGCGAATGGAAAATCTTTATGCCCCTTGATGCGGATCCGAGCCTCGGCTTCGCTATGGCCGGCATCTTGGCGTTGATGGCCGTATATGTGCGGGGTATCGGGATTCCTGCTTTCTCGAAAGCCTTGGCCGCCGAGACCTTGTCGAACATGGTCCGGTTGGTCTCGAAGTCACCCACCGGGATAAAGACATCGGGCATGAGCTGCTTCACTTTCGATGCGATCTCTATGGCGCCGTCGACGAAGGGGAGGATAATGTCGATCTCATATTCGCCGGCCACCCTGACGATATCCGCCACCACGTTGGGATCGCTCCAGCGCAGTCCCACCACGACCTTTCCCACGAGGGCGATGGGCACCTGCTCCATGAGTTCGTAGCTGATGATATTGACCTCGCGGCCTATTCTCTCGCCGCTGCGCTTGAAAAGTTCGGCCATCGACACACGGCGCGCGCCGCCGAGCATCATGATGTTGATTTTTTTCATACGTTATAGATTCCGGATTTGTATTTCTTCAGATTCTCAGGATCGGCAAACCAGGCCACCGTCTTCTCCAGCCCCTGCTCAAGCGAGAAGCGCGGACGCCAGGGAGTGAGCGAGGTGATGAGCGAGTTGTCGCCGAGAAGGCGGAACACCTCGCTTCCGCCGGGACGGAGACGCTGCGGGTCGGTGACCCACTCCACATCGGCCCCCATCACGGAGGCGATGGAGCGCAGCGTGTCGGCCATGCTTATCTCGCGGCCGGTGGCGATGTTCACCTCACGCCCCACAGCGGCGTCGCAGAGCGCGAGGGCTATGAACCCGGCTGCGGTGTCTTCCACGAAATTGAAATCGCGCGTAGGTGTGAGATCCCCCACCTTGATGCTTCTCTCGCCCGATGCGATCTGTGTGATGATGGAGGGGATGATGGCACGGGCCGACTGGCGCGGGCCGTAGGTGTTGAAGGGACGCACCACCGTGACCGGGGTGCCGAAGGCGTTGTGGAAACTGAGCGCTATCGCGTCGGCGCCTATCTTCGAGGCCGAATATGGCGACTGCGGCTGCTTGGGGTGCTTCTCGTCGATCGGCACGTAGCGTGCGGTGCCGTAGACCTCGGAGGTGGAGGTGACGAGCAGTCTGCGCACTCCTTCGTCGCGCACGGCCTGGCATATGTTGAGCGTGCCCTTCACGTTGGTGTCGACGTATGAGTCGGGAGCCACATAACTGTAGGGGATCGCGATCAGCGCCGCCAGATGAAACACCGTGTCCACCCCCTTCACGATATGGCGGCAGAAATTGGGGTCGCGCACATCGCCGGTGACCACTTCAAGCCCCGGGTGCCTGATATCCTCGAGCCATCCCCAGTAGTTGAACGAATTGTACTGGGCGAGAGCCCTGACCTCGCAGCCCCGCGCGAGCAGGGCCTCCGTGAGATGCGAACCGATGAATCCGTCGGCTCCTGTGACCAGAACTTTATTCATGGGCAATTTCTTCTTTATAGGTTTCTATATGGCGTTCTTTCTTCTCGGCGAGTATGTCGGCTATGGTGAGGAAAATTCCGCTTTCCTCCACATTGCCGAAGTCGTCGTTGACGGCTGTGCCGAACATGCGCATGGTCGGCGACAGCGACATGTAGGCGTTGACGAGCGGCGGGATGTTGAGCCCCTTTTCCCTGATGAGATGATTGAGTATGCGGTAGTCTTCCTTATAGTCAGCGCCGCTGAATATGGCCTGCAGGTCGGGCGACATGGCCTTTGTGGCTATGGGATGCTTGGGCCATACGAGATGGTCGGGATCGGGAAAATGCTTGTTGAGGAAGCCGAGTATGAGGTCGAGGTTCTCCCTTCCGAAAGCGGGATACATGGTGACCTTGCCGAAAAGATATTTCAGATTGGGATAGACCACCGTCAGTGCGCCGAGTCCGTCCCAGAGATTGTCGAGGGCGTACAGACCTTTTGATCCGGCTCTCACGTTCTGGTATCCTGCCGCCACGAATGAGCGTCCGAGTTCGAGAGTGTCGGGGAGATAGCGGGAAATGAAGAGGTCGGAAAATTCAAAAAGATGGGCCGTGGCGATATGCGGCGCTCCCCCGGTCATGTCGATTTTGTCGCCCGCGATGAAGCGGTAGCCGCCGAGTATCTCCTCGCGCGACGGGTCCCAGACGATAAGTTGCCGGCAGGGTTCTTGCATTGTGTCGAACTCGTCGATGTCGCAATCCTTTCCGGTGCCTCCGCCTGCCAGACGGAAAGCCTCCTCGCGCAGGCGCCCTATCTCGCGCATGGTGTGCGGCGCGCAATGGGCATCGACCACATAGAGATGGTTCTCCCCCTTGTTGGTGTGGCGAAGAAATCTTTCGGGTGTGAGTTCCTTTTTTATCAGTTCTTTGTCAACTGGTGCTATGATAGGCCTGTCTCTTATACACATCTCCGAGCCCACGAGACACTGAGCGATCT
>USNC01000251.1 GCA_900555915.1 uncultured Porphyromonadaceae bacterium
ACGCGTAAGATCGTCGGCAGCGTCAGATGTGTATAAGAGACAGATCATATATTCTTATGGGTGTAGAAATAGAGCACAAGTATTTGGTGAAAAATGACAATTACAAGTCGATGGCCAAAGGCAGCAGCCACATCATTCAGGGGTATCTCTGCCGCGAGCCGGAGCGTACCGTGAGGGTAAGGATCCGCGACGACAGGGGATACCTCACTGTGAAGGGGAAAAACCACGGGGCCGCGAGGGCGGAGTTCGAGTATCAGATACCCGTTGGCGACGCGCGCGCATTGCTTGGCTTGTGTGTGCCCCCTTTGCTCGACAAGATCCGTCATGTGGTGCCTTTCGCCGGACATGTATGGGAGGTAGACGAGTTCAGGGGCGACAGGGCCGGGCTTGTCACTGCTGAGATTGAACTGCCCGACGATGCCGAACCCTATGAAATCCCCGACTTCATAGGGGAGAACGTGACGGGTGTCGCCGCATACTACAATTCAAATCTGTAGCGGCGCGCCGGCCTTGCCGGTATTTCAAGAGTGGGGGATTACCCCTGACGCTTGATCAGTTCAAGGCTTATTCGTTTGCGTGCAGCGTCGATCCCGATTATCCTGACTTCCACCTTGTCGCCGAGCCTGAGCACATCCGACACTGAATTTATGCGCTTCCCCGACATTCGCGAGATGTGTATCAGCCCGTTCTCTTTGATGCCGAGATTCACAAACGCTCCGAATGCCGTGATATTGTTGACGAGTCCCGGAAGCACCATCCCTTCCTGAAGTTGTCCGAAACTCTCCACTTCCGGCACGAATGCGTCGTTGTCGCCCTCTGTGCGGGGGTCGCGTCCCGGTTTTCTCAACTCTTCCACTATGTCGCGGATCGTGTCCGCTCCTCCAATTCCTTCGGATGCGAGCGCCTCGGGATTTATTTTGTCGAGAAGCGTGTCGTTGGCTGCCAGATCTGATGCCTTCACTCCGAGTCTTTTCGCTATATCCCTGACCAACCCATAACTTTCAGGGTGTATGCCGGTGTTGTCGAGCGGCTCCTCACTGTTCGGCACCCGTAGGAATCCCGCCGACTGCTCGAAGGCCTTCTCGCCGAGGCGGGCCACTTTTTTCAGTCCTTTCCGGCTGGTGAAGTCTCCGTGCTCTGCTCGGTAAGCCACAATGTTGGCGGCAAGCGACGGCCCTATGCCCGAGATATACGACAGTAGTTTCTCGGAAGCGGTGTTGACATCCACGCCCACCGAGTTGACGCAGCTCATCACCGTGTAGTCAAGCGCATCCTTGAGCCTGTTCTGGTCCACATCATGCTGATACTGGCCTACTCCGATCGATTTGGGATCTATTTTTACAAGTTCTGCAAGCGGGTCGATGAGGCGTCGGCCTATCGATACCGCGCCTTTCACTGTCACGTCTTTATCCGGAAACTCCTTCCGTGCTATCTCCGAGGCGGAATAGACCGAGGCTCCGTTCTCGCTTACCACATATACGTTTTCCGGTAGGAAAAGACCGCATCCTTTCACAAACCGTTCCGTCTCACGCGAGGCTGTTCCGTTGCCTATCGCCACGGCCTGAAGTTTGAATTTCTCTTTCATGCGGGCAAGAGTATTCTTTGCTCCGGTGAAGTCATTTCTTGGCGGAACCGGATAAATCACGGTGTCGTCAAGCAGATTGCCCTGTGAGTCGAGAGCCACTGTCTTGCATCCCGTGCGGTAGCCGGGGTCTATCGCGAGCACACTCTGTCCACGCAGGGGCGGAGCCAGAAGGAGCTGGCGGAGGTTGGCGCTGAAGATGTCGATGGCTACGAGGTCGGCTGCTGTCTTGAGTTCGGCCGAGATCTCATTTTCCACCGACGGTCGTATCAGACGCTTTGAGGCATCGGCCACGGCTCTGCCTATCACCCGGGCGCAGTCGCCCGATGAGTGGCGCGGCACGAAGGCTCTGCACAGCGACTCGTCGAGTGGGTCGGCGCCCCCGCTGAGATTGAATCTGACCTTGATCAGACCTTCTCTTTCGGCGCGGCGGAGTGCCAGATATTGGTGCGACGACATACGCCCCACCGATTGTGAGAAATCGCCATATCCCGCATATGGCGAATCTCCCAGTTCTGATTCCTTCCCTTTGGCTGCCTCACACTCTATCATCGCCCTCCGCCTGTATGTATTGCGGGTGATATTCCTTAGCCGCGGCGATTCCGAGGCCCATTCGGCTATGATGTCGGAGGCGCCGGCTATAGCGTCAGCCGCGCTCTCCACCCCGTTCTTGCCGCTGAAACGGGCGGCCGACAATTCGCAATCCGCAGTATTGCCCGCCATTATTATCTTGGCAAGGGGCTCGAGTCCTTTTTCTCTCGCTATAGTGGCTCTGGTGCGCTTTCTGGGTTTGAAGGGCGCGTATATGTCCTCTACATCGATCATGGATGTGGCCTCCGAGAGTCGGCGCTCTATATCCTGTGTGAGGCCCCCGGCGTCGGAAATCGATTTCTTTACATATTCCTTGCGCGCCATAAGTTCTTTCACCGTCTTGAGGTTTGTCTCCACGTCGCGTACTCCCACCTCATCGAGCGAGCCGGTCTGCTCCTTGCGGTAGCGGCTGATGAAAGGCACAGTGGCTCCATCTTCCAGCAGTCGCACCACTGCTCTCACGCTCGTCTGGCCAATACCGGTCCGCCTGCTTATTTCATTTATGATAGTGTCGTCTATGATATTTCCTTCCTGATTCATTTCTGTCTATTATTAATTCAAGTTGCGCAAACTCAACTTGAAGGTTATAAGGTGATAAGGTTATGAGGTTAGTTTATGTGCAGTTCCTATCAGGGTCTTTATCTGAGCCGAAGATCCATTTGTGTCAATTTATGAAATTTGTGGTTTGCGGTTAGAAAAGAGTTCCGTAGTCAAGGTGCAAGAGGAGAGAGGGACCTCACAATTTCCGTTTGGAAAGAGTCTTCAGCATCACCTCAAGTTCTGACCGAAGTTCGGCCAATTCATCAAGCACTTTAAGTTTCTTCGAAATGTTGCGGCGGTTGGTTTTCATTTGCTGTTTGGCGGCATCCATCCTCAAACCCCGCTCTTTAAGCAGGAAGTGAATGATGCGCAGGGTCTCTATGTCAGCCGGAGTGTAATACCTTATCCCCCTCGACCCGCGGCGTGGAGCCAACTCCGGAAACTCCTGTTCCCAGTATCTGATCGTGGTGGGAGACACCCCGATGAAGTCTGCCACATCGCCTATCCGGTAATACTGCTTGTCAAATTCTTCCATCCTCGTTGAGTCAGTCC
>USNC01000252.1 GCA_900555915.1 uncultured Porphyromonadaceae bacterium
CTTTTGTTATATTCATACGAAAACGTATAAAAACTTTTGATTATGAAGACACTCAAACAAATCCTGCTTGGCTCCGCTATGGTTCTCGGCATAGTTGCTCTCGCTTCATGCTCTGACGACAATAAGATGATAGGTTCCTGGGAAAATTCAACCCCGGTAGCCGTGTTCCCGGTGATTGAGGGCACTGTATCGGCCACTGAGACATCAACTTTTGATTTCGCTGCCGGAGCCGACAGCAAGTCCGGACCCGTGAAACTCACCACTGTGTATCAGATGACTCTTCCGGCCGACTCCACCGGTGTGGCTCCGATGAGCACTGTCAACGCCACTATCGACGGCACCTGGACACGCGATGATGACGACGACGATGATTTCTTCATCTCTTTCGATAAGAATTCGCTCAGCGTCAACGCCGTGAGCGCTCCGTCGCTCGGTCCTGTCACTGCTGCGTTCCTTGCGGGGCTTTCAAAATACTCGAAGATCGATGATGTCGAGGTCAATAAGGAAGGCTCGGTGCTCACTTTTGAGGACACGGCTGATACGAAATATGTTATGTCGCGAGTCAACAAGTAAGGATATCGGCATTTTGCTGCTCAATAGTTAAAAGTGTCTCGGGTGAAAACCCGCGACACTTCTTTTTTGTTATATTTTACACAGCTACTTAAACTATTGTTGATATGAAAAGTATTTACCGCATGCTAATCGGCGCTCCTGCCTTATTGCTTGGCGCCGCTATGCTGGTCGCCTGCGACGGCGATGACAGAATGATAGGTAAATGGGAGACTGTGCGTCCGGCTCTTGTCTTCCCTACAATAAGTGGTACTGTGTCGTCGATAAAGTCGTCAACTTTGGAATTCAGCCAGGGTCCGGATAAGAATTCGGGCGGTGTCACTGTGACCACTGAGTATAAGATGACTCTTCCGGCTGATTCCACAGGTGTGTGCGAGACAAGCGTGGTGCTTGCATCTGTCGACGGCACCTGGACACGCGAGGATGAGTATGATGATGAACTCGTCATAAATTTCGACAAGAATTCCCTTGATGTCGATGCGGAGAATGTCCCCGAATTGACTGCTGTAACCGATATTTTTCTGACCAGCCTTGCAAAACTGTCGCGTATCGATGCGGTGGAGGTGACCAACGACAATACGATGCTTTCGTTTGAAGACCGCACCGACGACCGTTTCGTAATGGTCCGTATGCTCAATTGATTAGACCCTATGGTCAGACCGTATAAGAAGGCCGCCGGGACGAATCCCGGCGGCCTTCTGTCTGTTTTCTGGATAAAGCTTTCTGTCATTTCTGGGTAAATGTGTGGGTCACCGGCCGCATCACGAATTGGAAGGTGTAGTCGCCATACGGCACCATGTATTCCGGCAGTGGAACGGCGCCCCAGCTGTTGACGCACGCAAGTCCCTGCTGCACCTTGTCGATGCAGATGTTGGTGTAGTCGGCTTTCTTCACCAGCTCGCTGTGGCTCTGCTTTTTCTCCGGATAGTCGTCAAGGCTCTCGATGCTGTAGTTGAGCGCGGAGATGGAGAAGGGGGCGACATCGGTGAATTCAAGTCCGTTGCCCGCGCGGTTCAACTGCTTCCAGTAGCGCACGTCGGTCTTCGTGCCTGTCTCCTGCGGGCGGATATAGGGATAGAACTGCTCTTCCACTGTCTGGTTGTAGACGCCCAGGAATGCGGAGTGGTTGCGGTCGGAATAGTTCTCCACCGGTCCGCGGCCGTAATACTCTATGGCCTCAAACTCTTCCGGCATCTGCATCTGCATACCGAAGCGGAACATGTTGCTTACCTTCGCGCCTTCCGTGGCCTTGAAGGTCTCGCTCACCGATACACTGCCGTCGGGGTAGATGAGATAGCCGAGTGTAAGTCTGCCTTCTACCGTCGGCATGTCGTATTCGGCTGTCACGGATACTATGTTGTTGTCGGTGCTCTCATGCCTGAGTGAGGTGAGTTTTATTTCCGGATCGCGCCATGCCGCATACCGGTGCTGGAGCCCGGCTCCGAAGTCATTGTCGGTCGGCGCGCGCCAGAAGTTAGGGGTGAGGGCGCCTCCTTTCTCTATGAAACTCATACCGTCGGCCTCGTATCTGGTGAGGAAGCCGCTGCGGCGGTTGAATTCAAGCTCGAAGTTTTCCCCTTTCACGGTGAGCAGATATTTGTGTGAGTCCTCCACATAAGGAGCGGTCTCGTTGGCCGGCGCCCGGACTGGCAGACATAGGTTGTTGTCGCGCGTGTTCTCGATCTCGAGCTGCTGGCGTGCCACGGCGTGGCCTGCGGGAAGAAGGCCGGTGCTTTCCTTAAGTGTGTAGGCCACGTTGAGAAGCCATTCTCCCTTTCCGTCGGTGCTGCCGTAGGGAATGGTGATCTCGGCGGTCTCTCCGGGCTGCACGTCGATTTCATCTATTCGGCCCGTGCGCACGGGGCGTCCGTCGCGCAGGAGCGTCCAGTCGAGGTTGAGGTCGGAGAGGTCGCGGAAGAAATTCTCGTTGTAGACTTTCACCTTGCCGTTGCTGATGTCGGAAGGTGTGGTCCAGACGTTCTGGTAGAAATATCCCACCTCGTCGGCATGGGGGTTGGGAACGCGGTCGGGGCTGATCAGGCCGTTGTCGCAGAAATTGTTGTCGCTGCCGTCGAAGTTGTTGTAGTCGCCGCCGTAGGCGTAGTATTCCACTCCGTTCTCATCCTTGGCTCGCAGACTCTGGTCTACGAAGTCCCAGATGAAACCGCCCTGCAGATTGGGATATCTGCGTATGATGTCCCAGTATTCCTTGAAGCCTCCCTCGGAGTTGCCCATCGCGTGCGCATACTCGCACTGTATCAGAGGCCGGTCGGCATTCGGGTCTTTGCCCCAGGCTTCCATCCCTTCATAGCCGTAATACATGGGGCAGAACACGTCGGTCTTGCCGTCGTGGCGTGCCTGTTCATATTGGCAGGCGCGCGAGGGGTCGAAGGCTTTAACCCAGTCGTAGGCGTCCTCGAAGTTGGGGCCGTAGCCCGCTTCGTTGCCGAGCGACCAGAATATCACCGACGGATGGTTGAAGTTGCGTCTCACATTGCGCTCGTTGCGCTCCATGTGGGCCTTGTGGTAAGACTGGTTTTTGGCCAGTGTCTTTTCTTTATAGCCCATGCCGTGGCTTTCCACATTGGCTTCCGCCACTACATAGATGCCGTATTTGTCGCAGAGTTCATACCCTGTCTCTTATACACATCTGACGCTGCCGACGATCTTACGCG
>USNC01000253.1 GCA_900555915.1 uncultured Porphyromonadaceae bacterium
ACGAGATCGCTCAGTGTCTCGTGGGCTCGGAGATGTGTATAAGAGACAGGACTACTACAAGTATTTCATCACCGACACACTCGACATCGACGGGACCCGCTGCGTGCAGCTTACATTCACACCCCACAACAAGGAGAGTTTCTCCTTCATGGGCAATCTGTATGTAGCACTTGGCGACACCACCGGATTTGTGAAGAAAGTGTCGATGAAAGTGCCACGCACCATCAATCTGAACTATGTGGACAATCTTTACATAGACCAGACCTTCGAGAAAGACAGCAAGGGGAAACGACATAAAGTGACCGACGAGATGAATCTCGATCTCTGCATAGTGAAAGGCACACAACGCTTCAACGCCCGCCGTGTGACGCATAACTCGGGTTTCAGTTACGAACGGCGGGGCGACCTCGCCAAGGCATACGACATGCCCGGCGACATCTGGGAAATAGACGAAAACCGTGACAGCAAAGGGAATTTCGGCAGCATCACCCGGATGGAATCGCTATCTGAAGCGGAAGCCGGAATGGGATCTTTCATGGGACGCCTGCGCGAGATTCCCTTTTTCTACTGGGCAGAGAAAGCGCTGGTGATAATAGTGGCCGGATATGTCAAGACAGGATCGCCGAGCGAGTTTGACATTGGCCCGGTGAATACGCTTATAAGCGGCAGTTCGATCGAGGGTGTGCGCCTGCGCCTGGGCGGCATGACCACCGCCCACCTTTCACCCCACTGGTTTGCGAGGGGCTACGTGGCCTATGGCACCCGCGACAGGAAATGGAAATACAAAGGGGAACTTGAATATTCCTTCAACCGCAAGAAATACCATAGCCGCGAATTTCCTGTCAACAGCATACGCGCCACCTATATGTATGACCTTGACATGCTCGGCCAGCATTACCTCTTCACAAACGCCGACAATGTGTTTCTTAGCTGGAAGCGACGCCCGTCAACTCTCGCCACCTACCGCAGACTCACCCGGATAGAATACAATCTGGAACTGGCCAACCAACTATCGTTCAGCCTATGGGGTGAACACATAAGGCAGGAGGCGACCCGATGGCTACCATTCACCGACGGCTACGGCCATATCATCCGGAACTACGGCCGCACATCTTTCGGCGTCACACTGCGCTTCGCCCCCGGCGAGAAATTCATCCAGGAGAAAAGCGTCAGGGTGCCGATAAATCTCGATGCCCCGATAATCCAGTTCACGCACGAATGGGGACCCAAGGCCCTTCCGGGGTCGGACTTCTCCCTCAACAAGACCGAGATCTCAGTGCAGAAGCGTTTCTGGTTTTCCGCTTTCGGCTACACCGATATAATACTTAAAGGAGGAATCATCTGGAGCCAGGTGCAGTATCCTGAACTAATGTGGCCTAACGCAAACCTCAGTTACACTATCCAACCGGAATCATACTCGCTGATGAACCCCATGGAGTTCGCGATCGACAAATACGCCTCGTGGGACCTGACATACTGGGGCAACGGAATCCTCTTCAACCGATTGCCCGTAGTGAAAAAAGCGCGTCTTCGCGAGGTAATAGGATTCAGAGGGATATTCGGCTCGATAAGCGACCGCAACAAACCCGAACTGCACGACAATCTCTTCCGCTTCCCCTCAGACAGCCACGCGCGATATATGGGCCGCGATCCATACATGGAAATAAGTGCCGGCATCGACAATATTCTCACTATATTGCGCGTAGACTATGTGTGGCGACTGACATACCGAGACACACCGGGGGCCGACCGGTCGGGCGTGCGGATTGCATTGCATTTCACTTTCTGATTCAAGTTTCGCAAGCGAAACTTGAATCAGAAGAGTTAAGAGTGAAGAGTGAAGAGTTAAGGGTGAAGGGTTAAGGGTGTTGAGGTTCTTTTGATTGTAGTTGCTTGGTGGGGCTTTTGGCGGTCTTTGAGGGACAGGAATAGAAGAATAAACGGGAATCTTCAATATAGAAAAATGATATGAAACTGGAAGTGACAGACATGGGTGTGAGAGATTATGGAGAGATGCTTGCCACCCAGCGTGAGATATTCGCCGGAATGGTCGCGGAGAAAAAGGAACGGGGCTGCGTAAGCCAGGAGTATCTGTTTATGCTTGAACATACGCCGGTGGTGACACTCGGGAAACATGCCAAGAATGCCAATCTGCTATTGCCGGAAGAATATCTGCAGCGGCAGGGCATAGGGATCTACCGCATAGAGCGAGGAGGGGATGTGACCTTTCATGGCCCGGGACAACTCGTGGCTTATCCACTTATCGACCTTGAAGCGCACCATCTCGGAGTGAAAAACTATGTGGATATGCTTGAGGAGGCTGTGATACGCACGGTCAGTGAATATGGTCTGAAAGGGGAAAGAGTGGCTGGCGCCAGCGGCGTATGGCTTGGGGCAGGATCGCGCGAAGAGCGTAAGATATGCGCTTTGGGAGTGAAATGCAGCCGCTTCATCACCATGCATGGTCTGGCGCTCAATGTCAACACCGACCTCAGTGGGTTCGACCTGATCAATCCGTGCGGATTTACCGACAAGGGAGTCACTTCAATGGCAAAGGAACTCGGACACGAGTGCGACATGGACGAAGTGAAAGACATATTTTCGGTTCATTTCAGACGTCTGCTCGGATGAGCACAGAGGCCCCGAAGGCTATTCTGCTAAAATGGCATATCCGGGGCGTTTTCTTAATCGTTTAGATAATAATATTTTACACAACACGGCAACTTAATCCTTAAATTTTTTGACAAAAAATATCAAAAAAAATTTGGCCATATCAAAAAAAAGCAGTAATTTTGCATCGTCAAAACGGGAGAGCCCGTTAAGATGACAAAAACAATGCCTTGTGGTGTAATGGTAGCACACCGGATTCTGGTTCCGTTTGTGAGAGTTCGAGTCTTTCCAAGGCAACAAGAAAAGAGCAAATTCCTTTTGGGATTTGCTCTTTTTCTTATAGGCCCTTCCCCGCCGCCATAGAGGGGCATGAGTTTTCGGCACTGCGAAGTATTCGAAGTATTAACGCATACTTCATTAAAAAAACAGTGTAATATGCATGAGGAATAAAAAAAAAAGAGTAATTTTGCAATCTGATGTAAGATTCCCCATCACTACTCAACGATATGGCACAAATCAATATACTCGGTATGGGAGTGGCCCTGATCACTCCTGTCTCTTATACACATCTGACGCTGCCGACGATCTTACGCGTGTAGATC
>USNC01000254.1 GCA_900555915.1 uncultured Porphyromonadaceae bacterium
TCAGTGTCTCGTGGGCTCGGAGATGTGTATAAGAGACAGTGCCATAATGGTGATACCGTTGCGCAGAAGAGTATTGACAATCCTCCCACGCACTCCGCTTAAAGTTCTCATGCCCTCCCCTACCACAGCCACGGTAGACATCTGATCAGAAAGCGAGATACCGGCAAGGGCGCCCTCGAGCAACTCCGGCGCGAACTCCTCGTTGAGCACCTTGGCAGCCTGCGACTGGTCGGCGGATGAGATGGCGAACGAAAATTCATGGTTCTCCCCCGGCTGTGCAAGCAGGAAGACACTTATTCCATTGCGTGCGAGAGCATTGTAGGCACGATTGTTGATTTGCGCCACGTTTTCAGTCAGATCGCCCCGCAAAATCACCAGACAGGTGTTTCTTACGGCAGTGACTCCCTTTACGGGATATTGTCCAGAACCGGAAGAATCGGAGATCAAGGTACCGGGAGCGGAGGGGTTGAAAGTGTTCAGGATACGTATAGGTATGTTTTTGTGAAATACCGGGTATATGGTAGGAGGATATATCACTTTGGCGCCGAACGAACAAAGTTCCATGCTCTCGATAAAAGACATTTCAGGAAGCACCTTGGCATCCTTTATTATTCTCGGGTCAGCGGTCATGAAGCCATCCACATCTGTCCAGATGTCAAGCATGTCAGCATCAAGAGCGGCAGCCACAAGCGATGCGGTGTAATCGCTTCCGCCTCTTCCCAGATTGGTGATTTCACCCGAATCGCGGTCCTGGGCAATAAATCCCCCCGTGACATGCGGGCCATTGCTGCAAGCCGTGAATTCCTTCAAAATAAGATCTCGGGTAAGATTCACATCCGCGATATTCTTATCAAACCACTTCTCCGTCTTTATGAAATCGAGAGAATTGTGGAGTCTGGCACCCTCGATGATGCCTGCCACTATCGGTGCCGACATTCTTTCGCCGAAACTCACTATTACGTCAAGGGTCTTCGACGGTATGTCGCCAAGCAGCGATACTGCCTCGTAGGTGCGCGACAATTCGCCAAGCAAACAGGCCACCGTCTCCGTTGTGGCATGTCTGCATGAATCCTTCACCATACTGTCGATAATGAAATAATGACGATCGGCAATCGCCTTCATCTCTGTGCGCCAATCGCCACGGGCGGCCGCGATACCGGCTACAGCGATAAGTTTATCGGTAAGACCGCCAAGTGCCGACACCACTACCACCGTGTCGTCGGGCATTGATTCGACTATGTCTTTGACAAATTTGAGGCTTTCGACAGTTCCGACGGAAGTACCTCCGAATTTCAACACATTCATGCCACAAAATTACAAAAAAATCCGTGACTACACAATATCATCCGGGAGTATGCGGATATAGTAAGTGATAAAATTTTGCAGGATGTATTTTTTTTGGTAATTTTGCATTCACAAACAAGAAGGAACAGAGATGAGCGACGTACTGGTAATAATACCCACATATAATGAGATAGAGAACATCTCCAATATGCTGAACACCGTAATGGCATTGCCCGACGGATTTGACATATTGGTAATAGATGATGGTTCGCCAGACGGAACGGCAGACGCCGTTAGAACTGCCATGTCGGACTATCCAGGCAGAATCCACCTTGAATGCAGAAGCGGAAAACTGGGTCTTGGCACAGCCTATATCCACGGCTTCAAATGGGCGCTATCGCGCGACTATCAATTCATCATCGAGATGGATGCGGACTTCTCACACAATCCCGCCGATCTCACCAGGCTTTATCATGAATGCAAGGACCGTGAGGCTGACGTATGTGTGGGGTCGCGGTATATATCAGGAGTGAATGTGGTGAACTGGCCTATGGGCAGAGTGCTGATGTCATATTTCGCATCGGCATATGTCAGATTCGTAACCAGAATGCCACTTCATGACTCGACAGCAGGATACGTCTGCTACAGGCGCAGGGTGCTCGAATCGATAGAACTCGACAAAATAGAGTTCAAAGGATATGCATTCCAGATAGAAATGAAATTCACCGCCTACAAATGCGGCTTCAAGGTAAAGGAAGTGCCTGTCATCTTCATCAATCGCGAACTGGGCACCTCCAAAATGAACAGCAGTATTTTTGGTGAAGCCGTATTCGGAGTGATTCGGTTGAAATGGAACAGTTGGTTCCATAAATATCCTACCGTAGATAAGGAGATGAAGTGATAGGTGATAGAGTGATAGGGGTTTACTATAAATATTAGGAAGATATGAAAAGAACATCGATACATAACGCTACGATTGTCAACGAAGGACAATCCGTGAAAGGTTCCGTAGTGATAGAAGACGGGCGCATTGCAGAGGTACTGACCAACTGGAAACCTCTCTCCGCCCCTTGTGACGAGACCATAGATGCCACCGGATGCTATCTGTTGCCTGGCATCATCGACGACCATGTACATTTTCGCGATCCCGGGCTGACCCACAAAGCGGACATCCTCACCGAAAGCCGTGCGGCTGCCGCAGGTGGTGTGACCTCCATCATGGATATGCCCAATACAAATCCGGTGACCACTACGCTGGATGCCTTGAACGCCAAACTTGATTTGCTGAACGAGAAGTGTATCGTAAACCATTCCTGCTACTTCGGCGCAACAAACGACAATTACAGCGAATTCGGCAAGCTGGACAAGCACCGCGTCTGCGGTATCAAGCTATTCATGGGCTCCAGTACCGGAAACATGCTGGTAGACAAGATGAACAGCCTGCTGAACATCTTCAACGGTACAGACATGCTGATTGCCGCCCACTGCGAAGACCAGGAAACCATCAAGAACAATATTGCCAAGTATAAGGAAATGTTTGCCGGAGAGAATGATATTCCCATAGGCAAGCATCCCTACATCCGCTCCTCGGCAGCATGCTATGCATCTTCTGAGCTGGCAGTACGGCTGGCAAGGATTGCCGGTGCACGGCTGCATATTCTGCATGTGTCCACAGCCAAGGAACTGCAACTGTTCAATGACTATTCACTTTCCGAGAAGCATATCACCGCCGAAGCATGCGTTGCCCATCTCCTCTTCACGCTCAGTGACTATCGCACGTTGGGCACACGTATCAAGTGCAATCCTGCCATTAAGAAGCAAGCCGACCGCGATGCCCTGCGTGCAGCCGTCAACTCCGGCCTGATAGACGTTATAGCTGTCTCTTATACACATCTGACGCTGCCGACGATCTTACGCG
>USNC01000255.1 GCA_900555915.1 uncultured Porphyromonadaceae bacterium
CAGCGGACAGTGTGGCGACGTGCATCTCATCGTGGAACCCTACAGCGAAGGGATGCCCGAACCTGACAGCTACAAGTTCGGCAACCAGGAGTTTAAGCTCAACGTGCGCGACAAGCAGGAGATACCTCTGGAATGGGGCGGCAAACTGATAGTCTACAACTGCATCGTGGGCGGCGCTATCGACGCACGTTTCATACCGGCGATCGTAAAGGGTCTTATGGACCGTATGGAGCAGGGACCTCTCACCGGCAGTTATGCGCGCGATGTCCGCGTCATGATCTACGACGGCAAGATGCACCCGGTAGACTCCAACGAAATCTCGTTCCGTCTGGCAGGCCGCAACGCATTCTCCCAGGCATTCCGCGAAGCGAACCCGAAGATACTCGAACCTATCTATGATGTGGAAGTGCACGTGCCCGACGACTATATGGGCGATGTCATGAGCGAGCTCCAGGGCCGCCGCGCCATCATAATGGGCATGGATGCGGAAAACGGAATCCAGATACTCAAGGCAAAAGTGCCCCTCAAGGAGATGGCAAGCTACAGCACGGCATTAAGCTCCATCACAGGCGGCCGCAGTTCATTCTCGATGGAATTCGCAGGCTACGAACTGGTGCCGGGTGATGTGCAGGAGAAACTTCTGAAGGCTTACGCCGAGTCGCAGACTGAAGACTAAACCCGCAATACATCCACTAACTTATCCAGAGCCCGGAGTCGCTTGGCGACTCCGGGCTCGCTTGTAAGGCCCAACCACCACGTATACATTCGAAAGACTCCGGCAAGAAATGAGAAAGCGAAGTATCCGGACAAGAATGAGAAAGCCCCGGCGTCTTTCCGGCTGCCGGGGCCTCACATGGAAAAGGAACTGAGTTATTTCAGTATGATTTTCTTGCCGTTGTGGATGTAGAGACCGGGAGCCTGCGGAGCAGCCACCTCGATACCCTGGAGATTGTAGTATTTGCCGTCGGCTGCACCCTCCTGCCTTACCGCATCGACAGCGAGATTTCCGTCGGAAACCGCGATGCTGAGCACCGAAAGAGTGTCAGGACCGTTGATGACCATTTCTTTCTTGTCGTTGACTGCCGAGACAGCAGCTTCATCAAGAGTATAGACACGTGTGGCGCCGTCAGCCGACTCAATGAAGGGCAGTTCCATCTCAGCCCAGCCGGAGTTGCAGATCTGCACCCATTCCGGACGTTCGGAATATTTCACTTCGAGATGCGTAGTGCCGGCGGGTATGGTGATATAGGCACTGTTGCCGAGCACGCGTTTTCCGTAGGCCAGCACGCCGTCAGCGTCAAACGACCCGACTTTCTCCACCTTAGTAAGTACGGCACCGCCTTCGCCCTGCAGGAAAATCTTTCCGCCGCAGTTGTCGATCATCTGCTGAGTCACTCCGATCTGAACTTTGCCGAGAGCCATATCCTTCTGAGTTATCTTAGCAGCGCCTAAAAGATTGTCCCATGAAGCGCCTTTCACGAGCACCTGTCCGCTATCGGCACCCGGCTCTGCGAAAGTGTATTCGAGAATGTCGCCGGCCGACACTTTAGAGGCCGCGAAGTCAGCTCCGCTGTTCCAGCTGTCGATCTTGTACTCCCCTTCCCAGAGAAGATTCTCGTCGACCACCACATCATTCTGGAGATATGCTCTCGTGAGAGTGACGGTGCCGGCGGCAGAACTCTGGACATAGATCTGCATTACTGCCGATTTCAGATCAGGATTGAGGTCGCACACCACCTTTGACTCTCCGGCCTGAGCCTGGGCGGTAGAACTGTCGGCACCCTCCGCCTGATATTCCACCACTACCTGAAGCATGGCGGCGCAGGGTTCGAACTCCACCACGACCTGATCCCATTTCGACATGTCGGAAAGTTCGCCATCCTTGAGCCACCAGCCGCGTCCGGTCCAATCACTGTCATAAGTGATGGTTTTTGTGGCAGGGTCGTAGGAGGATCCCCAACCCGATCCGAGATCGTCAAGCGTCAGATCGAGGGTGTCGGCACTTGCGGGAAGAGCCATAGCCGCGAGGGCTGCAATAGTAAAAATCTGCTTCAACATAAGCGTTAGGTATTAGAAATTGGTTAAAGGTATGATATCTGACGGTCACCATCGATTGAGCAATCAACACTCAGGCGACCACGAGGCAAAATTAGTAATTATTTCCATTAATTGATGATACTTTTATATCTGATTATTGATATAATGAGCCCTACCTACAAAAAAACACGTTGCCATATCTTCAACATCCTCCGCGACTGCCGACAAACTTTTTCACCTCCGAGCACTTGGAGAACGAAGATTTGCTATATTGCCGGAGTTTTTGTAATTTTGAAACTCCGAAACTAGCGAAAGAACACCTATGAGAATACTGCACACAAGCGACTGGCATCTCGGCCACACCTTATATAATCAGGACCGCGACGAAGAGCAGCGGGACATGCTCGAGCAGATGGCCGCGATAGCCGCCGACCGGAAACCCGACGTCTTTCTGGTGAGCGGAGATCTCTACCACACATCGCAGCCGCCGGCCGCGGTGCAGCATATGCTGAGCGACGCATTGGTGAAGATAGCCGAAGCCAACAGCGGGATGACTGTGGTAGTGACCGCCGGAAACCACGACAGCGGATCCCGCCACGAGATTTTCCGCACACCCTGGCTTGCGGTTAACGTGCATGCCATAGGAACCCTCGACCCTGACAATCCGGAAAAGCATATCATAGAGATTCCGGGGAAAGGGTATGTGATAGCCCTCCCCTATTGCCATGAGAGAAACATGCCGGAAGGATATGTCAGGAAACTGCTTGACATGGTGGAAGAAAGAAACAAAGAGGGACTTCCGGTAGTGATGAGCGCCCACACCACAGTGAAAGGGTGCGACTTCACCGGACACGACAACGCATCGGAATATTCCGCCGGAGGCATAGACTGCACCGACATCAGCAGTTTCGGGGAAGGCTACGACTACCTCGCCCTGGGACACATACACCATGCTCAATACGTGCACACAGGCAGGCACAACGCAAGATACAGCGGGACTCCGCTTCCGGTCAGTTTTGACGAGACATACCGGCATACGGTGAGCCTCGCAGACATACCGCATCATGGCGCTACCCCGACGCTGGAGACCATCGAAATATCCCTGTCTCTTATACACATCTCCGAGCCCACGAGACACTGAGCGATCTCG
>USNC01000256.1 GCA_900555915.1 uncultured Porphyromonadaceae bacterium
AACCGGCGTTCCGGCGTTATAGTTAAAAATTCCTTATAAACCTTATATCTTATGATATAGTAATACTTGAAAAATTATGAAAAGAATGATGTTGAAAGCAGCCGCCCGCTATTGGTGGCTCCCGGTATTGACCGGTATACTCTCGATCGGACTCGGGATATGGGTTCTCGCAAGTCCGGCCACATCCATGTCGGCCCTTGCCTATACATTTGCGGTAGTCATCTGCGCGGCCGGCTTCCTCAATGTGGCGTTCGCGCTGATGAGTGTCGGCAGCCTCACCGGCTGGGGATGGAAACTGGCCATGGGCGCAGTGGAGATCATATGTGGAATATGGCTTCTGCTTCTGCCGGAGGCCACTATGACCGCCGCTTTTATATACGGCGTGGGATTCTACCTCATATTCCTGGTATTGAATGCAATCTCAGAGACAGTGCTTTATTACGGGACAACAAAACTGTGGCTGGCAGTGCTCATATCGTTTATAGTCTGCACTCTGGTGCTTGCCCTTATTTTTCTTGCAGGTCCTCTTGCCGGCGGCATAGCGGTATGGCTTTATATCGGCATAGCGTTCATCACATTCGGCTTCTACCGGGCACTCATAGGCATCCGTATCTATCAAGCCAACAAGGAACTCGAACGCATGTGATCAGATAAGGCCACGGTGACATATCACATATGGGAAAAACTGACCGGGTATGCTTTTCGGCATACCCGGTCGCATTATGAAGTATGAATTGCGCCAGTGTCAGCGTTTTATGAATTTACGTGCCGACTTGCTACCGTTGCTGTCGATAACGAGCACATATACGCCGCTCTCAAGGTCTGATGTGATTCCGGCAGCCGACTCTCCCCTTGCGGTCTTCACCACTGTGCCGGTGAAAGCGTCGACCACAGAGAAATCCGCGTCACCTGAGGCCATGATAAGCTGCTCCACAGCCGACGGGTCGAGACGGTCGAAGTTTTCCTTCACATCTTCGGCCGAGAGCACGTGGGGATAAATCGTGAGCTCATCTATCTGGCCGTTGAAGGTGCGGTGTTCGCGTCCGGCAGTGAGTTCGTCGTCTCCGCCGATATAGAGCATTTCCGTATCGCTGAAGGCCAGCGCTCCTGTGCCGACGTTGTTGTTGGTCATGTTCTGCCGGCCGTCAATGTAGATTGTTGTCGAATTGGCCACGGCATTCCTAACGCATACCACATGATGCCATTTCCCGTCGAAGAAGTTGCCCGGATTGAGTGCATAGCAGTCGCTCTTCGTGACGTCGTCGTCGATTGAGAAGCAAAGGCGGTTGGTCGACTCGTTGTAGACGCGCTCGAGGCCAACCCAGTTTCCCGTGCCACCTTCCACGTTTGTCTTGTTGTGCGACCCGATGCAGAACAGATAGCCGTCATCGTCGGTCGATTTCATCCAGAGTTCGATTGAGAAATCATTGTGTCCGAACTGGAGTTCTTCGTAGATGGGCTGCGACAGATAACCGTCGCCGCCGAAAGATATGGCACCGTTGCTCACACCCTCTTCTTCGGCCGAGACAGACCCGATGATATCTGCCACCGTGCCTGTCTTGTAATCGTTGGCGACATCGGAAGATCCTATGGCGTCAAACGAGAAATAGGCCGAGCGCAGGCTTTTGTCGACAAAAGTCACCGTGACCAGACCATTCACCGAGACATCCTCTCCGTCGTCAGACCCGAGAGTGGAGATGGTGAAGGGATATTCACCCTTGGCTGCAGGAACGCCGGAGATCACACCTTTGAGTGTGCTCTTGTCGAAAGAATAAGACAGCCCTTCGGGAAGCCCGGTCACTACGGCATCGGCCGCATGTATCACCATGAAGTTGATATCGTCGACAGCGTCGCCGAGGCTGACCGACTGAGTAAGACCTCCGCCGCTGACCACGATGCGCGGCCGCGTGTCGAAGCGCGACTCAAGATCATAGCTAAGATGCGGGGGCTGGTTGTAGGCCACGTTCTGCCAAGCTATTGCCACGCGATACTGACGGTCGGTCATCAGACACGGCACTTTGTATTCAGTCGGGATAGTCGTAGTGAAGATTATGAGGTCAGACTCAGTCTCGCCGTCGTGCATGATCACTTCCTCGCGCCAGTCGCCGAAGAGGTCGGCCTGAAGATTGGGCGTAGCCTTGGTGGTATTGCACGATGCAGCATGCGAGGTGCGTGCAAGCACCTTCAGATTTGAGGAGGATGTGATATCTTCATTGGTTTTGGTGATAGATGTGCCGTCGAGCAATTCATCGAGGAGGTCTCCGTCCCAATAAATACGGAAATTCACCGAAGGACGCTTTGAGCCTACCACCTCGCCGCTGTTCATCACATTGCCGTTGAGACTTGACCAATATTCGCTTCCCTGGAATTTGGAAGAGATGTTGGCGATCAGACCGCGACCGTTGTCCTTGCCGTTCATGGGCTGGCTGTAGAGAATCTTGCCGGTGCGTCCGTCGCGCAGCGTTGTGGCCCATTTTCCTTTGGTGTCTTCGTGGGGCATGAATATCTCGAGGCCCTCGTTTTCAAGGATAAAATCGCCCACGTGAAGAGCGTCGCCATGGCCGCCGCCAGTAGAGTGAAGCACCGTACCGTCTTGATCCACGGCCGCTGAACCGATTATTATCTCATCGAATCCATCGGCATCGAGATCAGCAATCGAGAGTGAGTGCGTCCCTTGTCCGTAGATGCTGTTGTCGCCGGGAGTCTCCGACTTGTGCAGCCAGCGCTCGGATAGTTTTTCACCGTCAAAATCCACAGCCCATACGTAGGATGCGGTATAGTAGCCTCTCACGAAAATGGCGGATGGCTTTGCACCGTCGAGATAAGCCACTCCCGCGAGGTAACGCTCGCTGCGGTTGCCGTAGTTGTCGCCCCAGCCTGTGCTTGACTTGTCGTTCTTGCGTATGGAGCGCGGTGGGTTGTAGGCGATGGTGTTGATTTCCGCGCCGGTCAGGCCGTCGAATACAGTAAGATACTCAGGCCCGCTCATCACCAAGCCGTTGCTGTTGCGGAAATCGTCTGCAGCATTGTCAGAACCCATAAGCACTGCTTTGCCCTGCCCGTCTATGGTGCCGGGGGCGGTCTTGCATATCATCTCCGCCTTGCCGTCGCCGTTGAAGTCATACACCATGAACCTGTCTCTTATACACATCTGACGCTGCCGACGATCTTACGCGTGTAGA
>USNC01000257.1 GCA_900555915.1 uncultured Porphyromonadaceae bacterium
TACGATATCGCTCAGTGTCTCGTGGGCTCGGAGATGTGTATAAGAGACAGCTGTAGGCCTGCAGGCGCGAAACGCGGAAACGGTTGTGGCGTATCTCCATCGCCTTGCGTTTATAGTCGGTGGCATGTTCGAGCCAGGCGTCGGCCCAGTCCTTGTCGGGGATAAGTTCCATCATCTCGTTCATTATCTCAAAACCACCCATTATCGTCATCAGATGGTTTGTGGTCTGGAGCGTCGGATCGCATTCCGAGGTGATGACGCCTGTGGCCGGGTCATATCCGAGCGCGAGCGGACCGGTGAAGAGGCGGCTCGGGAGAGCGCAGATGCTTTTCATTCCGGTCGCGATCTTGTCGCGGTAGGCGGTGTTGCCGGTTCTCTCCCACTCCGTCATCCAGTTGCCGGCATATGCCAGCCAGTCAGGTCCGAAGCGGAGACGCGCCGGAGCGGTGCAGGGGTATTCCGAGCGGGGTTCGGCGAGACGCATCGGGTCGATGGTATATAGTTTTTGGTCGGAGTCGGTGACGTCGCTCATGAGGTCGCCGAGGCGTTCGTCGGCCGTGAGATAATACATGATTCGGTTGAAACCGGCCTGACTGATGCGCGCTTCCTTGGCGCCGCACCCCCAGTGGCTCACGTTGTGGCGGCTTCCGAGGCCCGCGTTCGGACCGATATGGTAGACGTCCACCTCCGACGCGTGGCGCGTCATGGCCGTCGCCATGCGCCAGAGTTCGGGATCGGCGGTGCGCAGAAACTGATACCAGAGCCAGAGGTTGCTGCCGAGTTCGGTATTGTCCCACGCGAATCCGCCCACATCGTAACGCCAGCAGTGGCGCACAGGGTCGTAGGCGTGCATCACGTCGCCATAGTGCCAGAAGCCATACCAGCGGTTTTCCTCAATCGCCTTCTTATAGAAGTCCGCATACATGTCGAGCCTGTCTTCCACCTCGGCGCGCGCCGGGGTGGAACGGTCGGGGAGGCTCCACACGCCGAATGCCTTGCGGCGGTGGAGATAGTCGGGAGTCGGGAGCAGCACATTTTCCGACGCGGTGGCCGATGCCGTAGCCGCGAAGTTTTCCTTGCCGCGGTAGCCTGCGTCGGGACGCAGGATGAGCGAGGAGGTCCGCGCTATGCCGTAGGGGGTGCTCATACCCTCCTGCACATCCTCGTAGCTTGCATTTAGGCCATGCGCCCTCTCGTCGTAATGCCGGAGATCCATCGGCTCGGCGTCGGGGCTCCAGAGCCATGCGGTGACGGTGGCCATCGGCGAGCGCGCTCCGCTCACCTCGAGCCCCGACGGACATGACTGCCAGAAATCTTTCATGGCCACTGCGATGCCACCCGACACATCGCCGGCATACACACAGCCGTCGGCGCGGTGGCCGCCGAACGTGCCTATCCAGGGCGAACCGGCGGTGGCCTTCTTGCGGATGGTGTAGCCGTCCGGGCCTGTCTGGCTTAGCCTGAAACCGTCCCAAGCGGCCCAATCGTCGATGAGGGCGCGTCCGGGTGCGTCAAACTCGTCATAACCGGCTATCCTCTCCCCTCTCATCTGCATCTCCTGTATGGAGGGGACTGGTTTTCCGGTAGCCGGATTGTTGATGACGCGGCGCCCTGCGAGGGGCTGCACCGGCTCGCTCCATACGCCCCCGTCGGCAGTGGCGAAAGCCACGTGGCGGTTGTAGGCGCTCTCGCGCATCGGCACGTCAAGCGCCACGCCGAGCGAGGAAATGAAGTCCTTGTCCTGATCTCCGTCGAAGATGAAGGAGTGGGTCAGCGATATGTCGGGACTGCTCCCGAAGAATGAGAGACGCACGGTCCATGGCAACCATTCGCGGCCATCGGCGGCGCGGTGCACACCTTCAAGTCTCACCACCGCCCTCTCGGCTCCATTGCGCTCGATCTCGGCGTGTGTGAGACGACCGGTGAAATCGGTGGCGGTCACATTTCCACCGAAGGGTGAGTCTTTCACCGTGGCCACCAGACGTGCATTCGCCGCAGTCCTGACCCCCTCTGTGACTATCGAGTCGATAAAAGCCATCACCATGTGGCCGGGAGCGGTCTGCTTCGGTATGTAGACCGTCGAATTGCCCGCTCTCACGCATATCTGTCTGCCGTTGTCGGCGGCGAGGAGCGGTCCTGGGATATTCTTTTTTTTCTTTCCGGAGTTTTTTCCGCCCACGCGCAGCGTGAGGGACTGAGCGCCGGCGGGTATCGTGCCGGCCACCGCAGCCCATTTCACCGACCCGTCGGGCCAGTAGGCGAGCGGCCAGGACTCGGTGGAGTAGTCGGCGTCTGCCGACGCGAGGGTGAGGGCTGTGTCCTTACCGACACAGCCGGAGTCGAACGGCACGCCGAAAGTCACCGGCACGGCTGATTTCGGGGCCTTCCCCACCCAGGCCAGCGGCACCTCGCTTTCCTGAAGCGGCTCGCACGAGTAGGAGAAGTTGGTCAGCCGTGTGCGGCTCAGTGTGGTGCGGAAGGCAAACCAGCCTTCGGTGAGCGGTTCAGGGTCGCGGAAATCCACGAGCCGTTTGCCGTCGATATAGTATTGCGTGCGCAGTCCGTCGTGCGTTATCTTTATGTGATACCATTTTCCCGGTTTCAGGAGGTTGTCGGCGTCGGTATATTCGGTAAGTATGGCGGGGCGGTACTGTATGCTGTCTATGCCGCGTGTGTCGCCGTTGTAGCGGCGGAAGCGGGTGGTTGAATTGTGGTTGCCGCCATATCCCATGTAGTAAAGCTGCAGCGCATAGGAATTGAGGAACACCCCTTTTCTCTTGTCGACACCTTTGAGGGGACTGCCGAGCACCGGGTCGGAGGCCATCCAGAAGCAGTTGAGGTCTGACAGGCGGTCGCCGGGATTTTCCGTCACCACCTGCGCGTCATATTCAATCACTGTCCGGCCCGACATCTTCTCCTTGCGCCACACGCTGAGTCCTTTCGGAGCCACGAATTCGGCTGTATCACCGCGGAAGGAGACCTGGCAGGGTCCTTCCGACTCTATTTTCCAGTATTTGTTGAAGTCCTTGGCGTTCAGGCCGGAGACTGTGGCTGCCTGAACACATGTGAAACAGGAAGCGAGGCCCGCTGTCAGCATCGCCGTCAATTTCTTTAATCTCATCTCTTATGTTGGGTTAGATTTCTGCAAAGTTAATAAAAATTTTGCAAAAAAGATG
>USNC01000258.1 GCA_900555915.1 uncultured Porphyromonadaceae bacterium
CCTCTGATTGTCCGAAACTTAAATATGTGAATTGCTGGCATTCCGGCACTTCCGGAATCAATATCGACAATTCCGGCGTCGAGGACCTGGATCTCTATGCGAATTCGTTTGAGGAGTTGGCTATTCTAAACCATAAATCTCTGAAGACAATAAATATAAACGACAACCAGCTGAGAAGTCTCGATCTTCGCGGATCGGACTGCCTGCAGACTATAGATGCTGAAGATAATAAGCTGACCAAGTTCTCCATGACTTCGCCGGTGTGCTCTTCTCTTAATCTTCGTCTAAATCCGATGGCCTTTTCCACACTGACTCCGTTGATGTATGATGTCTACATGAAAATGCGGAAAAACATGGAAGATCCTTCAGATGTATATCAGATTATATTTAGGCCTGAAAAAGAGGAACTCAATGCGACTGGATTTCTCGATCTCTCTTCGGAAATGTATCCGCTTGGTTCGAACGTAAGAAATCAGGTTGAGATCAACGGCGAAATAGTGGAGTCTGAAAATGGCATATTCTATTTGCCTCGCGGCTATTACATCATTGATATTACCAATCCGGAATACCCGGGACTTGTATTCACGGCTCATGTCTCTTCATCGTATGTGAAGCCTGTGGCGCCGTCGGGAGTTATTAATGAGGTCGATGGTATTGTCTATTATTTCTGGAGCGATAATCCCGAGGAGGGAAAAGGCAATCGGGCCAGTGTGATGAAAGTTGACGATTATTACCTTGGCATTGGAGTGCCTCAGTATTCCGGAATTCTGCAGATACCGCCTACGGTGGAGTATGAAGGCTTCAAATATACTGTCACTGAAATCGTTGATGCTTTTGAAGATTGCCTTGACCTTGAAGGGATTGGAATTCCTCCTACTGTCAATCGTATCGGGTCGAGTTCATTCTTGCACGATGAGAACCTTAAAGGTGTCTACATCACTGATCTGGAGGCATGGATGAATATAGAATTTTCAAATTCAAGTTGGTGCAATCCTCTCGAATACGCTCATGTCCTTTATCTCAACGGAGATCCTGTCACTGAGGTTGTCGTGCCTGAGGGTGCCACTGAGATTAAGCGGTGGGTCTTTGCCGGTTGCAACAGTATTGAGAAGGTGTCGCTTCCGCAGAGTTTGACCGCAATCGGGGCTAATTCTTTCTACAAATGTGAAAATCTGTCAGATATAAATCTTCCCTCCGGCCTTGCCTCCATAGGCCATGGCGCTTTCTCGAATTGTCATTCCATCCAACATATCGCCCTTCCGGAATCGCTCGTCGAAATGGGATCGTATGTTTTCAGCGGGTGTGTTTCACTCAAAGAAATAGAGATACCCGGAAGCCTCTCCAAGGTAGGCAATGATATGTTCTGGGGTTGCGGCAATCTTCGTAGTGTTAAGATAGACGAGGGCGTGGAGAACATCGACTATCGTGCATTCGGCAATTGCCTCGAACTCTCGGAAGTTGAGTTCCCCAAGTCGTTGAAGAAAATATCAACCAACGCATTCTATAGTTGTGTGTCGCTGGATAATCCCATACTTCCTGAAAACATAGATACGATAGCAAATCTGGCTTTCTACGGAGCGGATGTATGGAAAGTTATTAATCTTCCCGAATCGCTGAAAGTGCTTGGCGACGGTGCCTTCTCCTGCCGGAAATTAAAGGTGTTGTCTGTACTCGGTGATGAGGTGCCCGGCCATATCGGAGTTAATAGCCCGTTTATGCTTGCCGACCATGACGAGGTTGTTTCCGCATTTAAGACTTCTGCTATTCAGGCATTCTCGGAAGCCGAGTTCTTCAAGTGGTTCGTTAAAGATAAGTGCCGCATAGAAGTAAATGCGCCGGCAGACATGCTGCTTGGCTTTACCTCTCCTGACTTGGTGGATGAAAACTGCCCGCAAGGTGAATTGCATGGCGCTATGACGCTCTGCGTTCCTAAGTGGCGGTCGGTTGTGGTAAGTTTTCCCGGCGATATCCTTGATCGCTACAGTGTGTTCTTCAATGACGTGAATGTTTCCAACCGCATCGACAAGAACTGTCTGCAACTTGATAATGTCTCAGCCGACGGTACTCTCGAACTTCGTGTCGGCGATTCAGTAGGCCAGATCTCCGGCGATGGCTTCTATGTGGAGGCCGACGGCTCCGACCTTATTGTAGGCGGCAGTTCGCATGTAAGGGTCTACACCTCGCAGGGTGTGCTGATATACAGCGGTGCCCCGGGCCGAATCCCCGACCTCCCCTCAGGCCTGCTTCTCGTAGTCACGGCTGAACACTCCGCCTCGATCCTGATGAAGTGATCCTGATGAAGTGACCCTGTCTCTCATAATATGACCATCCACGCCCCGGGCCTCCCAGCCCGGGGCGTTTTTTCAATTCCTACGTCGAATTTAATTCCTACGTCGAATTAAATTCCTAAGTCGGGTTGGAGGTGTGTGAGGGCGGAAGCCCGAATGCTTCCGCCTCCAAAAGAATGCTTAAAAGTCGAACCGATGAGCCCGAATATGCGTTTTATCATAAAAAAAAGACAATGCTTGGATATATATCAGTAGGCGTATTCATCGACGGCGGCTATTATGCCAAAGTCAACAGAGCCCTTAAGAAGACAGAAAACTCAATCATCCGCGTGAGGTCGCTTTTCGACTTCATCACATACCGTCTGGCCATGGAGGAAGACGTCGACCAGTCCGATTGCCAGATCACCGAGGCCCACTATTTCCGTGGCCGTTACCGCGTAAAAGAGGCTTACGACAAGAAACTCCTCTACAACGAGCGCAAATTCGAGGATTCCCTTATCGAAAATGACGTGATTTTCCACTATAAGCACCTGCGCGAGGTGGAGAAAGACGGCGTGGTGCAGATAGTGGAGAAAGGTGTGGATGTTTGGTTTGCGCTCGAAGCATACGAACTCGCCACATTCCGTAAGTTCGACTACGTGGTGCTCATCACCGGCGATGCCGACCATGAGATGCTTGTGCGCAAACTCAAGGCCCTGAAGATAAAGACCGTCCTCCTCACTTGGAATCTGACCGATGTGGATGCCACATCGCCGCTGCTTAAAGAAGAGGCCGGCCATCATTGGGAACTCTCCCATATCCTTTACGAGCATCCCGCTCTCCACGACAGCCTCCTCTACCGTCTTAAGGAACTGTCTCTTATACACATCTGACGCTGC
>USNC01000259.1 GCA_900555915.1 uncultured Porphyromonadaceae bacterium
GAGATTGAAAATCGCATCGGCGAGATCCTGCGCATAGGTAGGGGTGCCGACCTGGTCGAACACCACCTTGAGCTGCGGTTTGGTGGCGGTGAGGGTGAGCATTGTCTTCACAAAGTTCTTTCCATACTCCGAATACAGCCATGCCGTACGGAATATCAGCGCCTTGACCCCCGATTCAGCCACCTGCTGCTCGCCATGAAGCTTGGTGAGGCCATAGACTCCCGTCGGGTTGGCCGGTTCGTCTTCCGTGCGCGGAGTGTTGCCGGCCGAGCCGCCGAACACATAGTCGGTCGAGATGTGTATCAGGGTGCCTCCGTTGGCCTTCACAGCCTCGGCGAGGTTGCGCACCGCACCGGCATTGAGCACCTCTGCGAATCCGGCATCAGACTCAGCCTTGTCCACGTTGGTGTATGCGGCGCAGTTCACCACGACCTTCACATCGCAGTCCTTCACTTTCCGGGCCACTGCCTCGGCATCGGTGATGTCGAGTTCGGCCACATCTGTAAAAATATAATTGTCGGCGCTGCCCGCCGAGGCATTACGCATGCAATTGCCAAGCTGTCCGTTGGCACCTGTCACAAGTATGTTCATATATCAAGCAATGGTCTAAGTTTCGCATCTTGAATTTTATGTTGATTATATTGGCGTTAGGTTAATTTTATAAAAAAACATAACAGAAACTTTTCCTGATATAAACCACAAATAAACTAACCTTATAACCTATAACCTCATAACCTTCAAGTTGAGCTTGCGAAACTTGAATGGAATAATCAATACACGAAAGGAGAGTCAAAGTCCTTGAGGAGAGGATGACGCTTGTCCTTCTCGCTCAGGATGGCCCCGGAAGGATCTATGGTCCAGTCTATGCCAAGAGAGCCGTCGAGTATGGATATGCCGCCATCAGCCTCCGGATGATAATAGTTGTCACACTTATACTGGAACACCGCCGATTCGCTCAGCACGGCGAAACCGTGGGCGAAACCGTGGGGGATGAAAAACTGTCGGTGGTTGTCTTCGGTAAGTTCGACAGCCACGTGCTTCCCGTAGGTGGGAGATCCCTTCCTGATATCCACGGCCACATCGAGCACCTTTCCCCGCACACACCTGACAAGTTTGGCCTGGCTGAAAGGAGGTCGCTGGAAATGAAGCCCGCGTATCACTCCGTATGAAGAGCACGACTCATTGTCCTGCACGAAGTCTACCGGGCCTGCGGATGCGTCGAACACCCGTTTCGACCAGGACTCGAAAAAATACCCTCTCGCGTCTTCAAACACCCTGGGCTCTATGATGAGAGGCCCCTCTATATGTGTCTTTATGATATTCATCAGTAGAATAAGAATTGAAATGAATCAATCAAGGTTCGCGTCGCCCGAGCGGTCTATCTCCTCCACCACTTTCATCAGATACTGCCCGTACTGGTTTTTGAGCATCGGCTGCGCGAGTTCTATCATCTTCTCCCTTGATATCCAGCCCTGCCGGTAGGCGATACCCTCGAGACACGCTATCTTCAGCCCCTGGCGCTTCTCAAGCACCTCTACATATATCGAGGCCTCGGCAAGCGAGTCGTGGGTGCCGGTGTCGAGCCAGGCGAAGCCGCGCGGCAGTGTCTGCATTTTAAGTTCGCCGTCTTTCAGGAATTCCTGATTCACAGTCGTTATCTCCAGTTCGCCCCGTGCGGAGGGTTTGATGCTGGCGGCTACGTCCACCACCTTGTTCGGATAGAAATAGAGACCTACCACTGCATAGTTGGATTTCGGCTCGGCTGGTTTCTCCTCGATGGAGAGGCAGTTGCCCTCTTTGTCAAACTCGGCGACGCCGTAACGCTCCGGATCGTTGACCCAGTAGCCGAATACTGTAGCCTTCTTTTCCTGTTCGGCGGTCGCTACGGCTTCCCTGAGCACTCCGGAGAAATTCGCTCCGTGGAAGATATTGTCGCCGAGCACAAGGCAGGCGGAGTCGTCGCCTATGAAGTCTTTGCCGATGATGAATGCCTGCGCCAATCCGTCGGGCGAAGGCTGCTCGGCATATGAGAAATGCACGCCATAGTCGGAGCCGTCGCCGAGAAGGCGGCGGAATCCGGGGAGATCCTGAGGCGTCGAGATGATAAGTATGTCGCGTATTCCGGCAAGCATCAGTGTAGAGATGGGATAATACACCATCGGCTTGTCAAAAATAGGGAGAAGCTGCTTGCTAACTCCTTTTGTGATCGGATAAAGGCGGGTTCCGGATCCGCCGGCGAGAACAATACCTTTCATAATTCAGAGATTCACTTGTGATATAGATCGGAATATTGACGGGCTATGATACTCCATTTGTAGCGTCGTGCCGCTATTTCCTTCATTCTGGATCCATCAAACTGATCAGCGCTTATGAGTTCGAGCAAGTCGTCGGCGTCCTTGAAATAATACGCTTTATGCTCGGTTGTTTCCCGGTTGTAGACCACATTGTAAGCCACAATCGGTATTCCGAAAAACATAGCCTCGACGAGCGAGGGGTTCGTTCCTCCCGCACTATGGCCGTGCACATATAGGGAAGCCTGGCTTCTCAGCGCGTAAAGCACATCAAGGTCGTATATGGCATCAAGCATCTGGATATTTTTAAAGCGCGAATATTTCTCACGCAGCGATCTTGAATACTCGTTGTGGTTCCAGTTTCCGATATAGATGAGTTGTTTGTCGGATCTGGCAAAGGCGTGAAGCACGATCTCGCAGTTGTTCTCCGGCTCGATACGGCAGACGGTAATCGCGTATTGTCGGGCCTTGAGACCGTATCTGTCAAGAACTTCTTCTATGAAGTCCTGCGAAAGATCACGCTGGGCGTGATCGCCGCCATAACTGATAAGGGTCGAGGGCCGGTGGTAGACCTCGCTGACATAGTCCTGTATCCCCTTATTGTCAGCAATGACGACGTCGGCATACTTTACTGCGAGAGCCTCGGAAATGCGAAGGACCCATTTAGCGAAACGGCCCCATTTCTCGCGCTTATACTCCTGCCCGTCTATATTGATTATAAGTTTATTCTTGTTGATAAGATGAAAGAACGGCAGAAAAAGACCTCCGGATACACCCAATATGAGAATGACATCGAATCCGCGCAGACATTTCCACATCTGTCTCTTATACACATCTGACGCTGCCGACGATCTTACGCGTGTAGA
>USNC01000260.1 GCA_900555915.1 uncultured Porphyromonadaceae bacterium
CTTGCGAATGCGTGTCAAAGACATGCTATCCCGAATCCGCCTGCGAGTGCGGAGAGCATGATTTTCCAACTTGCCATTCCGGTGGCGAGAAGTATCACCGCTCCTATCAGGATGCAGAATGTAGAGGTCTCACCCCAGCTTCCGGGTATGAATCCCCAGAATATGTCCATGAAGTCTACGGGCATGCCGTCCACTCCCGTAATCTGCAGCTGGTCGCCGCTTGCCGTGGCAAGCTGTCCGAGGGGCGTAGCTCCGGAGTATCCGTCTACAGGCGCTGCCTTGCCAAGGCTTACAAACACGCTGTCACCGCTCATTTTCTGCGGATAGGCGAAGAAGAGGAATGCGCGTGTCACCAATGCCACGTTCAGGAAGTTGTAGCCGGTGCCGCCAAATACTTCTTTTGCGAAAATCACGGCGAATGCCACTGCGACTGCAAGCATCCAGCAGGGTGTGCTTACCGGACATATCATCGGTATCAGTATGCCCGACACGAGAAATCCCTCCTGAATCTCATGCCCCCGCAGCTGTGCTACGATAAACTCGATTCCGAGACCTACGGCATAGGCTGTCAGTATCTGCGGAAGCACGGCCCACAGTCCGTAGAGGAACTGCGCTGCTATTCCCACGCATTCGCCGGTGGCGAGGTGATGCTGGTAGCCTACATTCCACATGCCGAAGAGGCAACAGGGAAGGAGTGCGAGCACTACCGTGATCATGGTCCGTTTCGAATCGTTTGAGTCGTGTATGTGCACTCCCGATTTCGAGGTCTCGTTGGGGGTGTACAGAAACGTATAGAAACCGTCGAACACCGAGTGAAGGGCATGGTATTTCCCCCCTTTCTCAAACAACGGTTTTATGCTGTCGATTTTGTTTTTCAGTTTACTCATATGTGATAGTGTGTTGTTTAGCTGTCCTTGCGTAGTTTTTCAAGGCTCTCCCGGGTGAGTTTCTGCAGTTCCTGTTTGGATGTGTCTACAAATTCCGGGAGCGCGAAGTCCTCAGGTGCCACTTCATATATTCCGAGTTTCTCCATGCGGTCATAGTCTCCGGCGAGCATGGCCTTTATCAGATACTCCGGATATATGTCGAATGGAAACACCTTGTCAAGTTCGCCGCTGAGAATCATGGCGCGGTGTCCGCCTTTTATTCTCGCATCGAAATTGAAATTTTTTCCAAGGCCTCTCAGGAATGCGGGGAAAGTGCGTTTGATGCTGTATTTCATCGGGTCCATCGAAGCCCATCCCATGAATTCGTCAGCGGTGTCTCCTTCCGGAATCAGTGTTATCTGGCGGTAGGGATAATGTAGGAAGCCATCTTCCGCCGATTCTTTCACGCCTGTAAGCACATTGCCCGATATCACGCGGATGTTTTTGTCTTCCGGCACTTCTCCGTCGAGCAGTGGGCTGAGTTCAGCCCCTATCTCTGTCAGAATCTGTTCGGGCATTACGGCCGAAGGTCCGGTCACCGCCACTTCGGTGCGGTAGTCGGTATGTCCTTCTTTGGCAAGCATCCCTATCCTCGCCGCAGTGGCGGCGTCGAGAGTCCAGACTGTCTCACCCTTGTTGACAGGCGCTACGGCTGCTATCTGCACACCGACATTGCCGGCCGGATGCGGCCCTGCCATGTAGAGAATCTCCGCGGTCTTGCTCTCAATCCCTTGTCCGGGACGCTGTGCGAGATATACCGTGCCTGTCGTAAGGGTCTTTAGAACCTCAATGCCAGTCTCAAGATATTGTGCGAGATGGCCGGGGAGTACTTCGCCTGCGAGAGGGGAGGAGTCGAACGCAGTAATGAAAATATCGCGCGGTGCGGCGTTGTCCGCAGGCACGATATCATACGGACGCTGGCGCATCATGGCCCATAGTCCGCTCAGTTTCATCTTTTCCGCTATTGTGTCGGCTATCACCGAAGAGGCGCTTCCCTCTCCTCGCCGAACGGTCACGGCCAGTATCCTGCGCCGCTCTCCGCGCCGCACTTCCTCGACGGTTCCGCTCACCGGAGATACAAGTTTGATACTCTCCGAGCCTTTCGCATGCAGCAGCGGAGTGCCGGCCTCTACCTTGTCGCCGGGCTTGACATCACACTTCCATACGCATCCCGGGTAATCGTCCGGACAAATGCCGACGAGGTCTGCTCTGAACGGGCGCACGGGCCCTTCGGATCGTCCTTCCAACGGAATGTCCAGGCCCCGCTTTATCGTTATTTCTTTTGCCATACCTTTGTGGTATTTTTTTTGATTTAATCCATTTAACCTTTGTTCAACCTGATGCCTTGTCGCTGACGTAGCATTGAAAAGACAAAATTAATTAAAATTAACTGATTCTGCAAACAAAAACTACCAAATCGGACGCCGACCTCAAAAAATCTGTAAAAATAATACGGATGTGTCGGACTCCGACGCTACGGCGCCGGAGAGCGTGGCATGTCGGGGTATGAAAAAACGGTCTGCCGCGGAAGGGACAGACCGTTTTTCTGATATTTGGCTTTCTGATTATTCAGCCTTGAGGTTTTCTACAAACTTGCGGTATTCCTCGTTGTTCGGGTCATACTGCAGGTATTTGTTGAAGCATTCTTTTGCTTTTGCCACGTCTTTGTGGTCGAGATAGTAGTTGCCGAGATAGTTGTAGATGGTCTTGGCGTCGGAGCCGTAGCGGCTTGTGTCGCTTGCCTTCTCGAGAAGGGCGGCAGCCTCGCTATACATCGGGAAAGCGGCAGTCTTAGCCTCTTCATCGTTTGCGGCACGCTGCATCGCGATGTCGCCGAGGATTTTCTTGGGCTTGTAGTTGGTGGGAAGTTCAGCCTGAGCCTTTGCTACGTAGTCTTCGGTCTTCTTGAAGTATTCGTCGGCTTTGGCGGGGTTGTCCTGCTTGTTTTCCACGCCTCCGTAGAAACTGAAGATAGCCTGCTGGATGAAGTCGTTGTAGCCGGGCTTCTCACTCTTGGCGAGGAAGCCTTCGAATGCGTCGGATGCGGCTCCAAACTTATTCGCTTCCACATAAGTCATGGCCAGCTGCTTGTTGAAGTTGGCGTAGTCGGGCATTTCCTTGATGCCTTCCTGAAGCACGCTGATGGCTTCATCTGCACGTTTGGCCTTGGAAAGTTCCTCGGAGATAAGCGTGAAGTCGATGGC
>USNC01000261.1 GCA_900555915.1 uncultured Porphyromonadaceae bacterium
GGGGAGGCTGGAAGCCCCGGGCTGCGACTTCGGGCCTTTGGCCCTTGTCTTGCCCGGGGTTAGGCGAGGAGTCGCCCCTCCGGGGCGGTGCTTTGGGGCGGCAGGACGCCGCTCTTCCATACGGACTCGGGGGATAGGCGGTCGGGGGGGCGGCGGATTAGGAGGGTCGGGTTAGTTTCCAGTTTATCTCGAGGGGATTGTCGGTCATCTCGAGGATTAGGGGTAGGTCGGGGCGGTCGAGGATCAGCATCGTCGCTCCTTCGTCGGCGTCGTGCACGCGGATGGCCGGGCCGAAGGGGGTGTCGGCGGCGCCGGCCTTTTTGAATACTGTGCCGTCATATTCAAAGGAGCCTTGCCGCGACAGACTCTCCAGCGCTCTGCGGGATATCATGCCGAATGTCTCGGAGGAGGGGAGCGTGATGTGGTTGCCGTCTTCGGGCATCAGCAGGCTCAGTGAGTTGGCCGAGTCTACGGCAGAGGCCGTCATGGTGTAGCTTCCTTGCCAGAGACGCAGGTTGCGCACAATGTTCCAGTGAAGCACCATACCTCCTTCCGGGGTCTTTTCAAACAGATATTTGAAGCGGCGTGTCTGTCCGTGAAGTTTGTAGACGGCTGTAATGGTGTCGGTCATGGCCACGTTGCCGGCCGAATGCCTCACGGCTTCGCTTCCGGCAAATGAATCCTTTACGGCGGGGGAGGTCTGTCTGCCGGGTCCGGAGGCGGACATCACGAGCCGCAGTTCGCCTCCCGCCGCGAGATCGGCATGGCGCAGGAAAAACGAATCGTGCGGCTTGCCGTTGAGGTATATGGCGGAGATGTGGCGGTTGGTGTCTGACAGGCCGTCAGCCCTGATTACGAATTCCTTGCCGTCGGCCAGCCGGAAACGGGTGGATTTCAGCAGGGGCGTATGTATTAGATAATAGTCGTGGCCGGCGTTGGGGTATATGCCCGCCATGTTGAATACGAGCCAGGACGACATGGCTCCGGAGTCATCGTTGCCGGGGAGACCGTCGGGCGCGTCGCTGTAGTTTTCACGTATGATGTCGAGGATGCGCTGTCCCGACTTGTCGGGACGGCCTATCCAGTGGTAGAGACAGGGCGAGAGGAAGGAGGGCTCATTGTTGACGTTGAAATACCCCTTGTCGAAAAATTTGTCGAGACGGGCCTCGAAAGCCTCCGGACCGCCGCATTTTTCGATAAGACCCGGCACATCGTGGGGCATGCTGAGCGAGTATTCCCACGATGAGGCCTCGTAGAAGAACATGTCCCACCATGGAGTGTACCATGGGCCCTCGAATGTGATAGGCGTGTAGGCGTAGGTGGGTTTCCGCTTCCGGGAGTGTCCGAAAGAGAGCGAGTCGAGCCATTCGCCCTTCGCGTCGCGTGGCATGATGAATCCTCTTGTGCCGTCATGCACAAAATCGTCGCGCCAGAGATTCTTCCAGTTGCCGGATTGTCTCAGATATCGAGCGGCGAGACCGTCCTTGCCGAGAGCCTTGGCCACCTGGTGGATTGCGAAGTCGCACAGCGAATACTCCACTGTCCGGTTTCCGGCCCTGGGAATGCCGTGGGGGATGTAGCCGAGGTCGAGATATTCACGCAGTCCTCCGCGCCCCTCCGCCTCCTGATTTCCGCCCGGGGGGACGGTGGCGTCGGTCAGCATGGCTTCGAGAGCCAGGTCATAGTCTATGCCTTCTATTCCTTTGACACAGGCATCGGCAATGACCACCTCGGCGTTGGAGCCGCCCTGAGTGCGTCCGTTGCAGTTGCCGCTGCGCGCGTCGGGCATGTAGCCGTCGCGCCTCCATATGTCGACCATGGAGTTGACCATGCCGGCCAGGCGTCGCGGCTCGGTGATGGCAATCAGCGGCATCGACGTGCGGTAGGTGTCCCAGAGCGCGTAGAAGTCATCATAGTAAGGAGCGGTGCCGGTCCACAGCGGATTCTCGCCGGTGCGGTCGCTTGGCATGAGCATCGTGTGGTAGACGGCGGTGTAGAACATGCGTCTGTAGCGGTCGGGGGTGTCGGGGTCGATCTCTATCTTGCGCAGAATGTCTTCCCATTTCGCTTCAGTGGAAGCGCGTATCTCGTCGAAAGTCAGACCTTCCGATTCGCACTCGTAGTTATGCCGGGCTTTCAGGCTGCTGATGAAAGATATGCCCACGCGCAGGTTGACAGTGTCGGCGCTGTCCGGAAACGCGAGGAGCGCCCCTGTCTTCTCTCCGGAATCATATTGAGCGGTTTGGCCGCTGATGTCGCCGGCTTTCCATGTCGCGGTGCGCGAGAAGGGGACATCGCTTACGGCGTGGAAATATACCGTGTAGGCTCGGCCGTTGTTCCAGCCGCCGCGTATGCGTGAATAACCGGCCACCTCGTGGTCGGAAAGGATCTGGATCTCAGAGCCAACAAACTGCTGCGCCTCGCGCGCGTCGGGCACGGGCGACTCGCCGAGGAAGAATCCGGCGTCGATCTTCAGTGCTTTGTCGCAGTCGTGCGGATATGTGATGCGGTAGGCGGATGTGCGGTCGGAAGCCGTGATCTCGGTGCGTATGCCGGAATCGCGGTAGGTGGTGGAGTAATATGCGGGGAGGATTGTCTCCGATTCGCGCCAGGCGTATGTGTCGATAGCGGTCAGGTCGCCGCAAAACGGCTGGATGAGGATGTTGCCGTATTTCGGTCCTCCTCCGGTGCCGCTGACGTGTGTCTGTGCGAATCCGTCTACACGCTCCGGCATCGGAAGCCAGCCGCTGTTGGGCGAGGGGGTGCAGTCGGGCGAGGGGCGTACCATTGCGAATGGAGCGCAGGGGCCGATGTAGACGCGGCCGAGGCCTTCCGAACCTATGCGGGGGTCGACGTAGTCGATGAGGCGGCCGGCCAGGGTGTGGGCCGTGGCTGCCGCCAGCACGAGGAGTATGAGCGATATGCGTTTCATGGCACAAAGATAATTAATTAATTCAAGTTTCGCAAACTTAACTTTTTTTTAATGCATAATTCATAATGCATAATTCATAATTGGGTTTGCGGTAAGGGTTAAGGGGTTTAAGGTCTTTAAGGACTTTAAGGACTTTAGGGTCTTTAAGGTGGTTTGGGATTTTGAGGTGGCCCTCCGGGGCACATGGATGGCTGTC
>USNC01000262.1 GCA_900555915.1 uncultured Porphyromonadaceae bacterium
GGGCTCGGAGATGTGTATAAGAGACAGAGCAATGACGGCCACCGATACATAAATGACCTCTACGCCCGCGGCGTGAGGTCGTTTGCGGTAGACCATGTCCCTGCCGGAGCTTCTGCCGACATGCCCGAGGCTTCATGGCTTGTGGCGGCCGACACGCTGAAAAGCCTTCAGAAAGCGGGCCGGGCCGGACGAGGCAACGCCCGGCGCATAGTGGCGATAACAGGTTCGCGTGGCAAGACCACACTCAAGGAATGGCTGTTCCGGATTCTTTCGCCATCGCTCGACGTGAGCCGCTCGCCACGCAGCTACAATTCCCAGATCGGGGTTCCGCTGAGCCTCTGGGCCATACGCCCGGGCAGCGATGTGGCCATAATCGAGGCCGGCATCTCTCACAGCGGCGAGATGGCCGCGCTTTCCGCCTGCATAGAGCCGGACACGGTGGTGATCACCAACATCGGCGACGACCATGACCGTGGATTTGCATCGAGGGAGGAGAAAGTGAGGGAGAAGGTAAGCCTCGCCTCCGCGCCGGCGGTGGAGACTGTGGTGTATTGCGCCGACGACGCGGCGCTGGATGAGGAGGTAAAACGGCAATGCTCCGGCAAGCGCCTCATAGGCTGGCATGCGGCGGATGTGGATGCCGTGATATTCAGCGATGAATTCCGCAGCGAGCCGGTGACCGGCGCGGATATCGAGAATCTCGGCAACGCCATATCCGCGGCGGTGGCTGTCGGTATGCCGCGGACGGAAGCCGTCAGGGCGGCCGGGAAACTTCACAGGATCGGAACCCGCCTGAATGTGAGCGAGGGAGTGAACAACTGCATGGTAATCTTCGATTCCTATACGTCGGACCAGTCGTCGCTCGCGCCGGCACTTGATTTCCTGAACCGCCGCGTTCCGGCTCAGAACTCGAAGACTGTCATAGTCAGCGATCTGCTTCATGAGGCCGACAGCGACGCCGATGCGGTGGCTGACATGGCTGCCATGTTGCGCAGGGCCGGAGTGTCAAGACTGATCGCGGTCGGGAAGCGCCTCGGCAGGGCGTCGGACGTTCTTTCGGAAGCGGTGGACTCGGCTGCTTTCTTCGACGACACCGAAACGCTGCTCGCCACGCTGAGCACGTCAGACTTCCGCAACGAGACCATTCTTATAAAGGGGGCTCCGGAATTCGGATTCCGGCGGGTGTCCACGATGCTTGAGGCGCGCACGCATGAGACGGTGCTTGAAGTGAACCTTGACGCCGTGGTGAGGAACTACAATTATTTCCGTTCGAGACTTCCGGCGGGCACCGGCATAGTGGCGATGGTGAAGGCATCGGGCTACGGGGCCGGAAGCTACGAGATAGCCCGTACGCTCCAGGATGCCGGCGCCGCATATCTTGCCGTGGCTGTACTCGACGAGGGGATCGACCTCCGCAACCGTGGCATCACAATGCCCATAATGGTAATGAATCCGAAGGTGCTCGACTATCGGGAGATGTTTGCCAACCGTTTGGAGCCGGAAGTGTATTCGATGCAGATGCTCCTCGACGTGATGAGGGAGGCAGAGAAATATGGATGCATGGAGTATCCGGTGCATATCAAGCTCGACACCGGAATGCACAGGATGGGATTCGTGGAGGAGGAATTGCCTGAACTCATGAGGGTGCTCGACTCTACCGATGCCGTGAGGATAGCGTCGGCGTTCAGTCATCTCGCGACGGCCGACTGCATGGACATGGACGACTACACGCGCAGGCAGCTCGAATGCTTCGACCGCTGTACCGGCTATATGCTCGCACACAGCCGCCGTCCGTTTCTGCGCCATGTGCTCAACTCGGCCGGGATACTTCGTTTTCCGGAATATCACTACGACATGGCGCGCCTCGGCATAGGACTATACGGAGTCAACACGCTGCCGGAAGAGGTGGAGCCGCCGCTTGCCGTGGTCAGTACGCTGCGGACAGTGATCATCGCCATCAGGGAGTGGAAGAAAGGGGAAAGCATCGGGTATGCGCGCCGCACGGTGCTGGAGCGCGATTCCAGGATTGCCACCATCCCCATCGGATATGCCGACGGCATGAACCGCCATTTCGGGCGTGGCAACATCACGGTGAAGGTCAACGGACAGTACGCTCCGACAGCGGGCAACATCTGTATGGACGCGTGCATGATCGACGTCACGGGCATAGACTGCAAGGAGGGCGATCCAGTGGAGATATTCGGAGAGCAGGCACCGGTCTACCGTCTTTCCGATCTTCTCGACACCATCCCCTACGAGATACTCACATCCGTGTCGCCACGCGTCAAACGCGTCTATTATCGGGAGTGACGGCATCGGCCTTTCACCCTACATCGACACTCACAGTCATCACGGCCGTGTCGGGCTCCGGAGCCGGGGCTGCGATGCGGCCGTCGGCCATTTCTATGAGTTCTTTAAACAATGTTGATGCTCAATATGTCTTTTATTGAGAAGATTTTGCTGATTGCTTCAAAAGTAAAGAACTGGCCATCCATAATCAAGTAGTCTTCCCTTTGAGATTTGCGAAGTTTTTTAATCTCAGGAAATAGCCCTACAGGCACGAATACTTCACGTCCGTCTGTCAGATAAACGGCCATCATTCCTCTTTTTTCACTAAAATCAAGTTTTTTTATACCTAAATTCGTATCCTTAAATCTGCACATAATCCATAGATTTATTTGTTGATTCGTAGAATGTCTATTTTCTTGCCACTGAAAATTTTATCGATGCAATCATTGATGTATTCATAGTTTTCATCAATTATTCTGATTATGTCTGCTTCTTCGTCAGACGATAATTCTGACCAAGATATTTCTATTTTTTTTTCACCATTTTCTTCAATCCATATTTTGGCTACGGTATTGCCTACATGTGCCTTTTTACTTCCGCGCCTCGTCACATGTATATGCCTTCGATTTTCGTTTGCATCGGTTGGAAATACAGAGAGAATAAAGCAGAAAAAATATATAATCTTGCCCATGCCTTTCATTTAAATGTTTATATATTTGTTGGGTCGCCGGGCTCCGGAGCCGGGGCTGCGATGCGGCCGTCGGCCATTTCTATGACGCGGTCGGCGATAGCGGCGAGAGACTGTCTCTTATACACATCTCCGAGCCCACGAGAC
>USNC01000263.1 GCA_900555915.1 uncultured Porphyromonadaceae bacterium
CGACTGTATATCAACTTGACGGCGAGGGCGACGACGCACTCATCGCCGCTCTCGGCGATGAAATCTACACCTTCGAGTGGAGTTATCGCGGCGGTATGCCCTCAACGGCATTTATCGTCGCGATGGGTCCGGAAGTATTCATCCTTGCCGGAACTCCCTTCCCGGTAGAATACATCGGCCTCGACCAGCACGGCATCCTCGAAGACGAAAGCGAAGAAGAATTTGAATCAGACGACCTTGACTTCAGCATGTTCTAAGAGTTGTGCTAAAACCATTTAAATCCAAACACACTCCAAGATGAAAGCAATCAATCTATCCAACGAAGCCAAGCGCAACGCGCATGTGGGCATACAGCCCATGAACGGCAGCATAGCGACCAAAACAGTGCATGCCGGCGGCAAACAGCACGAAAACGTCAGACTTCTTAAAGTCACCCTCAACACAACACCCGACGCCCTTCAGGCAAAATATGGCGAGGACCTTACCGACACCATCATCAACTCCGATGCCGAGACGGATATGGAACGTGTCGGACTCCGCCTGCAGAAGACTAAGAAAGTATACATTGACTCCGACGGACGAATCGCCCACCGCGTATCGTTCCGCGAAGTGGTGTTCAACGTAGACGGCACTCAGAAAGAGGAGCGCAAGCCTGAAGACCTCGACGCCAACATCAACATCGACCTGCCCGTGCGCTGGACCGGCAAACTGATTCCGACGGCCAAGGCAGTGAAGATGTTTGTATTTGCCCAGACGCATCAGCTCAAGCATGTAGACGGTCTGACCTACGACTTCCTTTACGAGATGGCAAAGACGCTCTATGAGAAAAAGGCCATGATGCTGCTTGGCGGCGGACTCAAAGGCGTCGGGCCATTAGTGTTATCGCGCGGGGCAACCCCCTACCGGGCATTCCTCTCCGGCCGTATCGACGGCGATAAATACTGCTTATTGTTACACCTCACCAACCTTGAACTCAAACAGATATGAACGCTGAATTTGCAAAACAAGCGCGCGACTACAAGCGCACCGTAGCCGGAGCCTTCGCATTGGTAGAGGGCTCGGCGTTGAACGAGAAAATCTCGGGCGAGAATCTGTTTGTCACCCGCAAGGTAGATGGCGTGATGCAGCTCGTTTTCCTCCGCGACGGCAAGTTTGAAGCCTATAATTCCAACGGCAAAGAGATGCCTGAAGATCTCCCCTGCCACACCGAGATGGCCGCATTGCTAACAGCGGCCGGAGTGAAAAACGCCACAATAGGCGCAGAACTCTTCGCACGCCCAGAGTCGGGAACCCGCGAACGAGTAGGTCAAGTGGCCACCGCCCTCGCCTCAGCGCCCGAGAGACTGATGCTGGCGCCTTTCGACCTAATTGATATCGAAGGCGAGACTTTAGTCACCGATGACTATGCCGCCAAACATGAACGACTGAAAAAGTTATTCAAGGAGGGCAAGCTGGTGAAGACCGTTCCGGGCAAAGCCGCCGCGTCCAAGCAAGAGGTTGAAGCACTCTACAAGAAGATTATCGTGGAGGCGGGCAGCGAAGGAATCGTGGTGCATACGGGATCGCCGATCGTTTATAAGGTAAAGCCGCGCCATTCAATCGACGGCGTAGTGATCGGCTTTACCACCGGCGACGACGAACGCTCCGAGATGGTACGCGACCTGCTCGTGGCCGTGATGCGCCCCGACGGACTGCTGCAACAGGTGATAGCCGTGGGCAACGGCCTCACCGACGAGCAGCGCAAGGAGCTTTTTCCGCGCCTGACGGCAATGAGCGTTGAGTCGGACTATGTAGAAACCGACTCGCGCAACGTGGCTTTCGCCATGGTGCGCCCTGAGATAGTAGTCGAGGTCTCGGCAGTGGATTTCGTGACCGAGAATGCTGCCGGTGAGCCGAAGATGAACCAGTTGCTTCAGTATGCCGACGGCCGCTACGCAGCCGTGATGAAAACCTCCGGCGCGGTGGCCCAGCACCCGGTGATAGTCCGCTTTCGCGATGACAAATCCTACTGCGAGACTGATATCCGCCTCAGCCAGGTGACCGACCTCTGCGACTTCGCCGAAGTAAAGGCACTCAATCTCAACGAACTTCCCAAGAGCGAGGTGATAGTGCGCAAGGTGTATGTGAAGACCCAGAAGGAGAAGCGCATGGTGCAGAAATTCCTCGTGTGGAAAACCAACAAGGAACATACCGGACGTTTCCCCGCCTACGTGCTGCATCACACCGACTACAGTGCCACCCGCAAGGACGCCCTCAAGCGCGACATTCGTGTGAGCGACAGTCTCGAACAAATAAACTCGCTACTCGACCAGTTCATAGCAGAGAACATCAAGAAGGGCTGGGAGGAAGTGGACGCATAACCACAAAAATAAGAAAACATATATGTACAGCAAAAAACGGTGTGAAATATTCAAGCGTGGAATCCGAAAGTTTGAATCTTTCGGCTATGCGGTGCCGTCATCACGCGATAAAGATGAGTTCGAATCGCTGTTCAATGTTGACGATGATGAAAAGCTCCTGCTTTTCAACGACGTCACCTGCACGATTTATGAAGATGAACTCACTGACGAAAATGGTGAGACAATAACTCATGTAGCCATCACTGACAAATACATCTATTATAAAACCGACGATGACAGTTACTATTATGAGTGGAACGACATAAAGAGCATGAGCAGCTGCTCTTCCGACACAATTGAGAACAGTCGGTTTGAATTTTACGACAGTGACGAAAACTTATTGTGCAAACTGCCGGCACTAAGCATATTCGGTGACAGAGAATTCGGTGAGTCTCCTTATGATCTGGATAAGTTTGCGGAACTTCTGGTTTCATTGGCCAAAGCGGATGATGAAGACGAATCAGAAACGGCAAATGACACGGATACGGTTTCAGAAGCATGGGTATGTGAGATACATGGTTCTGAGAACAATCTCAGAATAACAAAAGAAATAGAGAGCATACTGGGTTTGAGTTTTTCCGAGGCTAAACGAGCAGTTGACTTAGGTAAGTTTCAGATTCCCAATCTATATGCCAACAAACTCAGTCAGGCCCTTTTACGTTATCCCAATGTTGAAGTGCGACGTGCCACCCTCGACGACTGGATTATCCTGTCTCTTAT
>USNC01000264.1 GCA_900555915.1 uncultured Porphyromonadaceae bacterium
CGCCCTGTACCACTACATTGTCCTTATATCCGAGTTTTTCCTGGATAGAGGCGATCTCTTTTCTCGGGAAGCCGGGCACGATACGGTCTACGAGGGTGGCGCATACATAGTTGTATGTGTTGAACCACGTCTTGAATCCTTCATAGTCGGCGCCGAGATCCTCTTTCCAAAGGTCGATGTAGTCGTTCACGAATTTCTTGAGGTGATGTCCGTTCTCGAATATCAGTTCGCAAGGCATGATGATCAGACCTTTCTTGGGGTCGCCGGAGAATGCCTTGTAGCGGGTGTAGAGAATCTGGGTGAGTTTTGCCGGATATGATGCCGGGGGAGTGTCGGTGAGTTTGCAGGAGGGATCGAAGGCAATGCCGGCTTCTGTGGTGTTGGATATCACGAATCGGATTTCCGGCTGTACGGCCAGTCCAAGCATGGCGTCGTGTTGTCCCCATGGGTTGATGCCTCTGCTGATCACGTCCACTCTCTTGAATGAATTGATGATCTCTCCGTTGAGTCGACCTTGGAGATTTACGTGATATAGGTAATCCTGAGAGGACAGGAGCTTCATGGCAAAGTCATCGGGAGTGCCCTGAAGCAGAACTACTGATGAATTGAAATCAGTGGCCTCATTCATGTTTTTCACGATCCAGTCTACGAAAGCGCGGAGGAAGTTACCCTCGCCAAACTGGATGATTCTTTCGGGAGCCGTCGCTTTTGGGGCGGTCAGTTTGTTTAAAACTTTCATCTTTATGAAATAAGTATTTTCGTTTTAGTTGTCTAAATAGGTTAGTCGGTTATAATGAAGTTGTTTAAAACACTTCATTATGCAAAAATATATAATCTTCTTCAGATATGCAAATAAATCCTGCATAAAATCCCTAAAAAGATGTTTGAAAATATTATAAGGCATGTCGGGAAATGCGGCTGTCCGAACGCTGTGTGCCGCTATGGCTGGAATGTTTCGCCTATCTCTGAGATCAGTCTGCGGTATTTGTCGAGAGTGTTGCATTTCTTTATCGCCTTGTGATGTCTGTGTCCGATCTCTTGTTCGAGATAGTCCCAGAAGGGTTTGATTTTCTGAAGTATCTGCACCTGCCCGCATAGCGTGGCTGCATATTCTTCGAATACGGCTTCATGAAAACGCATCAGATGCTGCATCCTCTGTGCGCGGCTCCACGGTTCCCTCCGGTGCCATTCGGCTCCGAGCGATGGCCGTGCCAATACTCCCCTTCCCACCATCACTCCCGCTATGTCGGGAAAGTCGGCCACACATCGGTCTATGTCGTCGGGTGTAAGCACATCTCCGTTGTATATCACCTTGTTGAGAGAGGCTTCGGCGATATGTGCGAATTCGTCGTAGGCGATCGTTCCGCCATACATCTGCTTCGCCACCCGTGGATGCACAGCTATGTGTCGCAGCGGAATGCTGTTGAGCACCGGAAGCACTCCTCTCCACTCTCCGGGATTTGTCATCCCCAGTCTCATCTTGACGGAATATGCCACTTCATTGTCGGTCCTGATCATGGCCGCTATGCGCTCCATCTCTTCCGGACGCCCCACCATGGCCGCACCGCGCCCTCTGCCTGTCTGCATAGGATACGGGCAACCGAGATTCAGGTCTATTCGTGTGCATCCTCCGTTTTTGAGCGACTCGGTAAGAATCCTGAATTCTTCGGCTGATCCGAATATTATCTGCGGGGTTATGTCAATGCCGTAGGCTGCTGCGCACTGAAGCCTGGTCATATCCTGACGGCGCGGCTCGTTTTTCTCCACTCGTATGAAAGGGGTGTAGAGTTCGTCCAGACCGCCATATATGCGGCTGTGATGTTTGAGGTAGATGTGGTCGGCATATCCCTGAAGTGGGGCGAGATGCAGTTTCATCATATGGAAAAGGACAGTATGATTCGCTGGTAGAAATTGAAGTGTGAGGGGGCGAAGTTGAAGTCGAGAGAGGCTTTCAGCGTCATGAACGAACGGCGAAGAAAATACGCCGCCACTGAGGTCCGGTTGTAGAGCGAGGCTGCATAGTATGGCTCTCCCTGATAGAGAGTGGGCCCATAATCCCAATAATACGGATAAAGTTTGCCTCCGGCGTAGAATGTGTTTCTGACTTCAAGGAATCTCCACGATACGTCAAGATCTGCCCATATGCCTGCGGGAGTTTTCCACTTCATGTCGCCACGGTCGCGGGTCATGCCTCCGAGCACTCCTGCTCGCAGCGAACATGAGTCGAGGGGCGTCCGGCACATCTTGGCCACGTTGATTCCGACATACGGGTTGTAAAGGAAATTGTCTACTACATGCTGGTCGGGATTTCCCGACTTGTCCCATGCGAGATGGTTCATCATCACCAATCCTCCCCACATGAATTTGCCGTCGCTGTATTGTCTTTCGCCGCTTGCTATTATATTGAAAGCCTCCCGTTGGGTCTCGGTCTGCATCCCTCTCCAGTCGAGCAATGCCTGGAAATATCCTTTTTCATTGCGGTATCCGATCATGCAGCCCCGGATGTTGCGCTGTGTGTATTTCACCGAGTCGTTCCAGATATAGTCGGGCATCTCCGCATAGAGATGATCGCGTCCGAACATCCCGATGGCAAACCTTAGCCCGCGGTTCTGGTAGCGGTAGTAGAGTGTCGGCGACAGCCTGTAGTCTTTCCATTCGCACCCGATTGGCTGTGTCCATACGGCGCCTCCTGCCAGTAGATGTTTTCCATCGTTGAGGGTAAGTCCGATCTCCGGCGCGAGCTGCGTTTGGAAGAAGGTCTTTGCTTTGGCATATTGTCCGTCGCCCTCGCGGTTGTCGAAGACCGCGTCCATGTCTACTCCCCAATATAGATCAGGCCTTTGTGCGAAAAGGCCTGATACACTCAGCAAGATGATTGAGATGCCGGTAATAAGTCTGTCCCTGTTCATTTCGGCAGCAATGATTGTCTGAGAGAAATGAATGGCAGTTTGGCCGACAATGTGTCGACTATGTAGAGGGCGATGTAGCCGAAGACGCTTCCGAAAGCTGCTCCGCATATGATATCGGTAGGGTCGTGCACTCCGAGATATAATCTTGATATGCTTACGAGCTGTCTCTTATACACATCTCCGAGCCCACGAGACACTGAGCGATCTC
>USNC01000265.1 GCA_900555915.1 uncultured Porphyromonadaceae bacterium
CGTCGGCAGCGTCAGATGTGTATAAGAGACAGCCTCCATACGGCCGAGTCAAAAACTGCCAAAGCCTTTTTGGAAACCACAAATTTTCGCTAATTAACTCAAATTTGTTTCCGGGGTTGGGAACCATCACTATTCTTTGTCAGAAGTAGCGGGTCAGGGCGATGGTGAAGCGGTTTTCACGAAACGACAGGTCGGGATTTTTCATCAGGTCGGTGATACCTATGGCCGCCTCCGCGCTGATCATGAAACCATTCAAGGGCACTCCCACACCGATTTTCCAGGCGCAATCGAGACGGCGCTGGTCGAGGAAAGGATTGTCGGACATATCACCCCAGACTTCCTTATTATGGAATACATATTTTCCGGCAAACGAATAATTCAGTTCAGGGCCAGTGAAGAATGAAAGGGAGAACCGGTCGCCGGTCTGCCAGTCGTAGCCAGCCACGAGAGGAATCCTCACACCAATCTTATACAACCGAGGATCTTTGTCTGAGTCTGAGTTCGGACCGCCATCCACAATCAGATCCTTGAACGAATAGGAATCATAATAGAGCGACACGCCCGGTTCGAAAAAGAATCCTTTTCCAAGCCATACGTTGCACACTCCTCCGATATTGGCGCCGTAGCCGTGCCTGTACATGTCTATACTGCCTGCTGAATTATGCCATTTACCGGGGATATTGACATCTAAGGACACCTTGACTCCGAAAAGAGGCTTGTTTTCAGCCGAGCGGAGAGACATCGGCACTGACATGGCCAGCACCATAATCATTGATATGATTGCAAAACGCTTCATAATTGCTAATTGATTCAAGTTTCGCAAGCTCAACTTGAAGGTTATATGGTTATTAGGTTATAAGGTTAGTTCATTTGTGGCTCATATTCATCTAAGGAACTTTTCCGGAATTGAGTTTTGTAATAAAATAACCTAACACCTATATAATCAATATAAATAGAAGATGTGTAACTTCAGTTATATAAGTGAAAATCAAAATTCTAACTGACCGGGGCCTCAATCCTGGAGACTGAACGAATAAGGACGTGCGTCTTTGCCGACGCCTCGTGTCAGGTTAGGCTCCCGCACCATGTCAAACTCTATGTAGGCGCCCGATTGCAGATCTTCATGCCGCAGATAGTTCTTGTCATGATTCTTGCCGTTGACCGTCATCTTGCCCACATATCTGTTGGTGTCACTGTTGTTTTCGGCCGAGAGGGTCACGGTATTGCCGTTCTCGAGATTCAGCCTTACATTCCTGAAAAGCGGGGCGCCAAGCACATATTCACCGCTGCCGGGACATACGGGATAGAAACCCAATGCGGAGAATACATACCATGCGGAAGTCTGTCCGTTGTCCTCGTCGCCGCAGTATCCGTCGGGATTGGCGTTATACATGCGGTCCATCACTTCGCGCACCCAATACTGCGCTTTCCAAGGCTCTCCGGCATAATTGTAGAGATAGATCATGTGCTGGATAGGCTGGTTGCCATGTGCGTAATTGCCCATGTTCATTATCTGCATCTCCCTTATCTCATGGATCACGGCGTTGTAGTAGCTTTCATCGAAGATCGGCGGGACGGTAAACACGGAGTCAAGCATCCCGGTGAACACCTTGTCGCCTCCCATGAGGTCGATGAGCCCCTGGGGATCGTGGAAGACAGACCAGGTGTAGTGCCACGAGTTGCCCTCTGTGAACGCATCTCCCCATTTCAGGGGGTTGAAAGGGGTCTGGAACTTTCCGTCCTTATTTCGTCCGCGCATGAGTTTGGTCTCGGGGTCAAACAGGTTCTTGTAGTTGTTGGCGCGTTTTGCAAAAGGTGCGAGCTCCTTCTTTGATTTACCCAGTTTCTTGCCTAATTGATAGATACACCAGTCGTCGTAGGCATATTCCAGTGTCCGTGCGGCATTTTCCTTTATGTCTACGTCATAGGGCACGTAGCCGAGGCTGTTGTAATACTCATGGCCGAGACGTCCGGTGGAGGGCACCGTCGGGTGGACATTGTTGGCTCCGTTGAGAAGCGCTTCCCAGAGGGTCTCCATGTCTTTTTCCGACACTTTCACTCCTTTAAGCCATGCGTCTGCGACGACCGAGGCGGAGTTGTTGCCCACCATGCAGCCGCGGTGTCCGGGACTTGCCCATTCCGGAAGGAATCCGCTTTCCCTGTATGCGTTGGCAAGACCTTCCTGCATCTTCTCGTTTTCGGAAGGATAGAGAAGGTTGAGCATCGGGAAGAGGGCACGGAATGTATCCCAGAAGCCGGTGTCGGTAAACATATATCCCGGCAATACCTCGCCGTTGTACGGGCTGTAGTGCACCGGATTGCCTTCTGCGTCGATTTCGTAGAAACTTCTCGGGAACAAGACAGAGCGGTAGAGACAGGAATAGAACGTGCGCAGGCGGTCAAGATCGTTGTCCTCTACTTCGATTCTTCCCAGCACATCGTCCCATCGGGCCTGCCCCTCGGCTTTGATCCGGTCGAAGTCGCCGTCGCCAAGTTCCTTCATGTTGAGGGCTGCCTGCTCCGGGCTTATGAATGAAGAGGAGACCTTGGCATTGACCACCTGCCCCTTCTTCGTGCGGAATCCAATTATCGCTCCGGCATGGTCGGCCTCGCTTTCTGTCTTCCCTTCGGTGATTTTCCCGTCGGCGACTGTGGCATAGTAGGTGAACGGGGTGTCAAACACGATTTCGAAATAATTCTTGAAATTGTCGGGCACGCCGCCGCTGTTCTTGGTGGTGTAGCCTGCGATCTTGTTTTCAGATGGAATCACCTTCACATAGGAGCCGGAATCGAACGGGTCGATCACCACTGTGGAAAGCTCGCTTTCCGGAAATGTGAAGCGGAACGCGGCGGCGCGTTCAGTCGGCGTCACTTCGGCCACCACGTCGTGGTCGGCGAGATACACCCTGTAATAATAAGGACGCGCTTCCTCTGCCTTGTGCGAGAACCAGCTCGCGCGTGCGTCCTCGTCAAATACCACTTCCCCGGTCACCGGCATGATGGCGAACTGGGCATAATCATTGATCCAGGGGCTGGGCTGGTGGGTCTGCTTGATTCCCCTGATTTTGTCGGCGTCATAGGCTGTCTCTTATACACAT
>USNC01000266.1 GCA_900555915.1 uncultured Porphyromonadaceae bacterium
ATCGAGTCGCCCCTCACCGAGATGAGTTTTCTCGACTGCGATTTCAGCGAGCCGTCGAGCAGACCGCGCAGCAGCATAAGGGGATCGTCGATGTCGAAATGTGCCAGATAGCCGAGATGGCCTGTGTTGACACCGGCTATGGGGATGCGGCGCGCGCCGATGCGGCGCGCGGTGCGCAGGAAAGTGCCGTCGCCTCCGAAACTCACCGCGGCGTCGGCGTCTGGAGTGTCGGAAAACACCACCGGAATCATATCTGACGGCACTCCGCAGCCCGACAGATAGCCGGCGAATTTCTCATGACACAGCAGACCGAACCCCAACCTGCGGGCCTCGGCCATGAATGTCCGGATTCCCTCCAGGTTGTCGTTCTGCCGCGACTTGCCGTAGAGCGCCAGTATCTTGCGTCCCATCACACGTTGAGAATAGTCTGGAGTTCAAGGATACGCTCGGCTGCGATGCTCGCGTCGGCGTAGGAGTTGCCTTCCGCCTCGGTCACCTCATAGCCATATCGCTCAAGATTATGGATGGCCTGCGACGGATCGTCGCAGCGCAGCCGCATGGTGACGGCGATTCGGGTGCCGTCGGAGGGGGAAGTGAGCAGGTCTACGACAGGTGCTCCCACATCCTCGCAGGCATGGGTCAGGATGGAAGCACTGTAGTCGGCGGGCACACACTGCAGCCGGATGAGGCTGCAGTCGTCGCGCGGTATGAGAGTCGTTTGTGGTGTCAATGTCTATTTTATTTTGGTGATTTCAGGGTTTTTCATTAATTTTGCCGTATTGAACCGGCCCTCGGCGTGTCTGAAGCGCTCCTGAAAACGGGGTTTACGGATTCAAAGATACAAATATTATGCCGAAAATCATAATCCGGACAGAATGTTTATGATTTTTTCAGGCCATTTATAGTAATAACGCTCAAGACAGGAAAAAATGACAAGACTCAGTGTCAATATCAATAAAGTGGCGACAATCCGCAACGCCCGCGGGGAGAACAATCCCGATCTGGTGCATTTCGCACTTGTATGCGAGAAAGCCGGAGCCGACGGCATCACCGTGCATCCCCGCCCCGACGAACGCCACATCCGACGCTCCGACGTGCCCAAACTGAAGAAGGCGATCGCCACCGAACTCAACATCGAGGGCTATCCCACTGAAGATTTCATCGCCCTCGTCAGGGATGTGCATCCCACACAGGTGACGCTCGTGCCCGACGCCCCCGACCAGCTGACATCCAACCACGGATGGGACGTGGCCGCCAACGAGGCTTTCCTCCGCGACACCATAGCCCGCTTCCAGGCCGACGGCATAAGGGTGTCGGTGTTTGTAGACCCTGATCCGGAGCAGGTGCTCAACGCACGGCGCGTGGGCGCCGACCGGGTGGAACTCTACACCAAGTCTTATGCCGACAACTACTGCGCCGACCGCGAGAAAGCCATAGCGCCGTTTGTGGAAGCGGCGGAGGCTGCCCGCGAGGCAGGCCTGGGGCTCAACGCCGGCCACGACCTCAGCCTCGAGAACCTCGCGTATTTCCATGAGCGCATACCCTGGACCGACGAGGTCAGCATCGGACACGCCATAATATGCGACGCCCTCTACACAGGCATAGAGAAAGCCATCGCCCTTTATCAGGAATGCCTCGAAGACAACTGATTTCCCGCCCCCGGCCGACGACAGACAGAGATTTCGACAACACCCCAACATTAATCATCCACCATAGAAAGTCATAACACATGGAAACCCTGAGCCTTTGGTCGCTCGTAATCGACGGCGGCTATATCATGATCCCAATAGCAGTGCTCCTCATAGTCAGCATCTACGTCTTCATCGAAAGAAGCATCGCCATCTCCCGCGCCGGGAAAGAAGACAGCACTTTCATGCAGCGCATCCGCGACTACGTGCATGAAGGCGACCTTGAGAGCGCCCGCGCCCTCTGCAAGAAGACCGACACACCCTATGCACGCCTCATCCTGAAAGGCGTCACACGCATCGGACGCCCGATGCAGGATGTGCTTGTGGCCATAGAAAACACCGGCAACATCGAGGTGGCAAGTCTCGGCAAGGGATTCACATGGCTCTCCACCACGGCCGCAGGCGCCCCGATGCTCGGCTTCCTGGGCACCGTCACCGGCATGATACAGGCCTTCTACGCACTCGCCATGGCAGGCACCGGAGCCAACATCATCGTGCTCTCGAGCGGCATATACCAGGCTCTGGTAACTACGGTGGCCGGTCTTGTGGTGGGCATCGTGGCACTCTTCGCCTACAACTATCTCGTGAGCCGTGTCAACAGGGTCATGAACGGGATGGAGACCAAGACCATGGAATTCATGGATCTTCTCAACGAACCTGCCTGAACAAATCTCAGAACCACGACACACTATGGCATTAAAACGCTCATTCAATACACTCGAGACTTTCTCCATGTCGTCGATGACCGACGTCATCTTCCTTCTCCTCATCTTCTTCATGGTAACATCGACACTCATATTCCCGGCCGCCATCGATGTGAACCTGCCCAAAAGCGCCGAACAGACATCGAAAAAGCCGCTCACCGAGGTCTATGTTGATTCCCTCTCACGATTCTACATAGTCCTTGACCGCACCGATTCCATCGCCGTCAACGCCAATCCGCGCGCGGTGAGCAGCGACGAGCTTATGGCGGCTCTCACCCTGGTGCAGCAGCAAGACTCCACCCGCGGCATAGCGCTCTATGCCGACGAGAAGGTGGAATACGGGAAAATAGTCGAGATTCTCGACATGGCGGCCCGCAAGAGAATGAAAATGGTGCTTGCCACCAAGGCTGTGCAGGAATAGAGGTATGAAAGCATCTGAAAAAAGAGATTCCGTCATAGCGGGAATCATCACATTCCTATGTGTGCTGGCTATCCTTGTCTGGCTGCTTCTCGCCACCCTCGGCTACGACCGCTCGCTTTCAGCCCAGGCCAACCCCGAACTTGAGGAGGAGGAACTCTTCCTTGACCCGGAACTGCTGCTCGAGCAGCACCGCGAGGCAGGAAGCCCGGAGGCCACCGCCAACGACGCTCCCGCACCTGTCTCTTATACACATCTCCGCGCCCACGAGACACTGAGCGATCTCG